>DATLGV010000272.1:0-5711 GCA_035540275.1 Acidovorax sp.
ACTCGACACGCTTGGACAAGGTCTCAATCCAACGCCGCGCTCAATGCGGCTCAGGTTGGCAGTTTACCTATTTACGGACAAGTTCTTAGTTAGTGCCCGCATTTGATCGGGCGTTGGGTTCGCGCTCAGGAATGGTTGTGACATGCTTGCCTGGACTCATTTCGTTAAGCCTAAGCATACGATGACTTTCCCAGTGAAACGACCATATGTCCACCATCGTTGATTTAGCGCGGCCAACACCACGGGTCAACGACGCGATTGCAGATGATTGCCGCCGCAAATTTCAATAGCGCTTCATCAATGCCCAGACGACTCTCGAAAAGGATGCGTAGTTTGCCAAAGCCCGCAAACCATCCACGTGTGCTCTCCACCGCTCCGGTGTACAGCACAAGCAAAAGATACCGCTAAGGGCCGTCTCATCGATCACGGAGTATTGACGCGCACCGCTTTGGTCGATGGTACGAAGCCGGGTCAAGAGTTGCACCGACCGCTACAGTTCGTTGCTAGCGAGTCGTCATACCAAGAGCGCAAAACATGGCTGTTCGGTCCTTTGAGAGGGTCTTGTTAGCCGCTCTGAGTGTGAACCGCGTGGATCTACCAATCGCAAAGTTCATTGGCCTTCTTGTTCTCTTCGGGGTGAGACAAGCGAGGACTCGCAACCAACGTCATCGCGGCAACGCTGGGTAGGATGATGGGTAGAAATGAAAAACGGGCCGCGAGGGCCCGTTTTTGCTTACTTACTGGCGGAGAGGGTGGGATTCGAACCCACGGTAGTGTTGCCACTACGCCTGATTTCGAGTCAGGTACATTCGACCACTCTGCCACCTCTCCGCTCGAAGCCTCAGATTATAGCCAGATTTTCAGGGGGCCAAAACAGCCATGCCACCGAGGTAGGGGCGCAGCACCTCGGGCACGGTCACGCTGCCGTCGGCCTGCTGGTAGTTTTCGAGCACGGCCACCAGGGTACGGCCCACGGCGAGACCCGAGCCGTTCAGGGTGTGCAGCAGCTCGTTCTTGCCCTGGGCGTTCTTGAAGCGGGCTTGCAGGCGGCGGGCCTGGAAGGCCTCGCAGTTGCTCACCGAGCTGATTTCACGGTAGGTGTTCTGCGCGGGCAGCCACACTTCCAGGTCGTAGGTCTTGGCGGCACCAAAGCCCATGTCGCCGGTGCACAGGCTCATCACGCGGTAGGGCAGGCCCAGCTTCTGCAGCACGGCCTCGGCGTGGCGGGTCATTTCTTCCAGCGCTTCGTAGCTCTTGTCGGGGTGCACGATCTGGACCATCTCGACCTTGTCGAACTGGTGCTGGCGGATCATGCCGCGCGTGTCGCGGCCGTAGCTGCCGGCTTCGGAGCGGAAGCATGGCGTGTGGGCGGTGAGCTTGATGGGCAGGTCGGCCTCGGCCACCACCACGTCACGCACAAAGTTGGTCAGCGGCACTTCGCTGGTAGGGATGAGGTACAGCGCTGCGTTGTCGGGCACGGGCTCGCCGTCCTGGCCGCCCTTCTTGGCAGCAAAGAGGTCGCCCTCGAACTTGGGCAGCTGGCCCGTGCCCTTAAGCGAGTCGGCGTTCACAGCGTAAGGTACGTAGCACTCGGTGTAGCCGTGTTCCTGCGTCTGCACGTCCAGCATGAACTGGCTCAATGCGCGGTGCAGGCGGGCAATCGGCCCCTTCATCACGGTAAAGCGCGAGCCCGAGAGCTTGACGCCCATGTCGAAATCCAGGCCCAGCGGGGTGCCGACATCGACATGGTCTTTCACTTCGAAATCGAATTGGGCAGGCGTGCCCCAGCGGCGCACTTCGATATTGCCCGCTTCGTCGCTGCCCACCGGCACGGACTCGTGCGGCAGGTTGGGCACGGCCACCAGCATGGCCAGCAGTTCGGACTGGATCTGTTCCAGGCGGGCGGCGGATTGTTCCAGCTCCACCTTGCCAGCGGCCACCTGGGCCTTGACGGCTTCGGCGCCGTCCTTGTCACCCCGGCTCATCAGCATGCCGACCTGCTTGGACAGCTGGTTGCGCTGGGCCTGCAGCTCTTCGGTGCGGGTCTGCAGCGTCTTGCGCTCGGACTCCAGGGCCTGGAAAGCGGAGACATCCAGGAAGGCCTGGGGCTTTTTGCGGGTTTCCAGCCGCGCAATGGCGGTGTCGAGGTCTTTGCGGAGGAGAAGAATGTCAAGCATGGAAGGATTTTAGGCCCCCCTGAGTCGCTTCGCGCCGTCCCCCCCGAGGGGGGACGCCCCCAGCGCGGCGGGGCGGCCCTTGCGCGGGGGCGCTGGCGTGAGGCAGCGCCAGTTGCAAACGCAGTGAGCTGACTCAGTTGAGGGTACAGGGATCGAAGTTAGCGCCGCAGAGAATCAGGGCCACCGTCTCTTGCGGCTGGGGTTGGTACGCGCCGGTTTGCAGTGCGGCCAGGCCCAGTGCGGCGGCGGGCTCCACGGCCAGTTTCAGCTCCTTCCACAGCCACAGCTGGGCCGCACGGATGGCGTCGTCGGGCAGCAGCAACGCGTCGTGTACGTGGCGCTGGCTCACGGCCCAGCTGATCGCCCCGATGCGGCGGGCGCCGAGCGAGTCTGCGGCCACGCCGCCCACCTCCACATCCACCGGCTGCCCTGCAGCCCGCGCGGCGTGCAGGGTGGGCGCGCGTTCGGGCTCCAGCGCCACCACATGGGCGCGGCTTTCCACCCATGCGGCCACGCCGCCGATGAGGCCGCCACCGCCCACGCTGACCAGCACCGAGTCGGGCAGGCGGCCGCCCTGCTCTTCCATCTCCAGCGCCAGCGTGCCCGCGCCGGCCACCACTTCGGGCTGGTCGTAGGCATGGGCCTGCAAGGCGCCGGTGGTCTTCTGGCGGGCCACGCAGGCTTCAAAGGCTTCGGAATACGCGGCACCGGTGACGACCACCTCTGCCCCCAGGGCGCGCAGGCGGGCGCGCTTGGCCTCGGGCGAGACCTCGGGCACAAACACCTCGCAGCGCACGCCCAGGGCCTGGGCAGCCGCCGCTACGGCAATGCCGGCGTTGCCGCCCGAGGCAATGATCACGCCGCTCTCGGGCACCGGGTTGGCCAGCAGCCGGTAGAGCATGCCGCGCGCCTTGAAGCTGCCGCCCACCTGCAGATGCTCCAGCTTGAGCCAGACCTCGGCACAGTCCACGCCCAAAGACTTGCCAGACAAGCGCATCAGCGGCGTGGTGCGCAGAAAGTCAGGCCGGGTGGCCAGTTGGCGGCGGGCAGCGGCAATGGCGGCGCGGTCGATCATGCAGGGGCTCCGTGGGACAGGTGGTGTCACAAGAAGGGGCAGTGTAGGGGCTGCCCGCAACATGCAGACACAAGGCGCACTGCATGTGCATCGCCCTCCTGCCGATAACATGGGCAGGGCAGCACCCCGCGCACCTGCGCTGGCGGGCCTGCGCGCAGGAGAAAAAGCATGTTCTTTGTGTTCGGCCCATCGGGCCAGATGTACCGGGGCGGCCCCGAAAACCTGGCGCGTATTTCTGCGGTGCGCAGCGTGCAGCGCCCGCAGGCCCTGCGCACACGGGCCATGGACGCGCAAGATGGTCAGCCGGGGCCCGTCTTCACGGCCCCGCCTCGCCCCACCGCCGCCGACCACACCGGTACCGCGGCACCCGGCGCCGTCGTCAACCTGCGCCTGCAGGATGCCGTGAGCGCCTATGCACAAACCGAACAAGGCCCCCAGGCCCACACCCGGCAGCCCTTGACCAAGGTCAGCGATGTGATGACCACTGGCGGCGTGAGCGTGGCGCCCGACGTGCGCGTGAACGACGCCTGGCAGACCCTGGCCGAGCACCAGGTGGCACAGGCCCCCGTGGTGGACGCGCTGGGCCGCGTGACCGGGCTGCTGCTGAGGGCCGACATGGCGCCGCTGGACCTGCTGCCCGAGCCCGGCGCTGTCAAGCAGGCCATCGACCTGGCCCGCCGCCCCGTGGCAGAGGTGATGGTGAGCCCCGTGCCCACCGTGTCCCCCGACACCGAGCTGCGCCGCGTGGCCGCCGTGCTGCTGGACACCGGCCTGCCGGGCCTGCCGGTGACCGACGAGGCGGGAGTGCTGTCGGGCTTTATCTCACGCACCGACATCCTGCGCGCCGTGGCGGCCGACCCGCCGCTGGACCTGTGGAGTGGGCCTGCCGTGCCCTTGTAGGAGAAATATAAGAAAAATGGCCGCTAGCGCACTATATATAAGCACAGGCAGCTATTAATTCAGGAGTAAAAAGGGCGCCTGTTGGCGCCCTTGCACGATCACCGGCTGCCCCGCACGTGACCGTCAGTGTGCAGACGGCCCCGTCTCCGGTGTGCGCTCACGAATCTCCAACCCCGTGGCCGCGTCGATCTTGAGCCCCTTGGGCAGCGGGAACTTGATGGTCTCCTCGATGCCCGCCATGCTGCGCACCGACACCGCGCCCAGCGCCTTGATGCGATCGATGACCTGCTGCACCAGGATTTCAGGCGCCGATGCGCCCGCCGTGAGTCCCACACGCGAACGACCCTTGAACCACTCGCCCTGCAGCTCGTCGGCACTGTCCACCATGTAGGCCGTGGTGCCCAGCTTGGCCGCCAGCTCGCGCAGGCGGTTGCTGTTGGAGCTGGTGGGGCTGCCCACCACGATCACCACGTCCACCTGCGGGCTCAGCAGTTTGACGGCGTCCTGGCGGTTCTGGGTGGCGTAGCAGATGTCCTGCTGCTTGGGCTCGCGCACGTTCGGAAAGCGCGCGCGCACGGCGGCCGAGATTTCGGCGGCGTCGTCCACACTCAGCGTGGTCTGCGTGACCACGGCCAGCTTCTCGGTCTGCGCGGGCTGCACGCGGGCCACGTCCTGCACGTCTTCCACCAGGTGGATGCCGTGGTCGAGCTGGCCCATGGTGCCCTCGACCTCGGGGTGCCCCTTGTGTCCGATCATGATGAATTCGTAGCCCTCGCGCGCGAGCTTGGCCACTTCCACGTGCACCTTCGTCACCAGCGGGCAGGTGGCGTCGAACACCTCGAAGCCGCGCGCGCGGGCCTCCTCCTGCACGGCCTTGCTCACGCCGTGGGCCGAGAACACCAGCGTCGCGCCGGTGTACGTGCGCCACGAGATCGTGCACAACACCTACGTGGTGAACGACCTCAAGGCCAAGGGCGCGATCTTCATCGAAGAGCTGTCGGACGTGCCCCCGGGCGCCACGCTGGTCTTCAGCGCCCACGGCGTGAGCCGTGCGGTACAGCAGGAGGCCGAGGCGCGCGGCTTCAGCATCTTTGACGCCACCTGCCCGCTGGTGACCAAGGTGCATGTCGAGGTGGCCAAGCTCGCCAAAGAAGGCTACGAATTCATCATGATCGGCCACAAGGGCCACCCCGAGGTCGAGGGCACCATGGGCCAGCTCGACCACGGCATCCACCTGGTGGAAGACGTGCAGGACGTGGCCCGGGTGCAGCCCGCGCAGACCGAGAAGCTCGCGCTGGTGACGCAGACCACCCTGAGCGTGGACGACGCGGCCGAGATCACGGCGGCGGTGCGTGCGCGCTTCCCCGCCGTGCGCCAGCCCAAGCAGCAGGACATCTGCTATGCCACGCAGAACCGGCAGGACGCGGTCAAGCTGCTCTCGCGCGATGTCGACGTGGTGCTGGTGGTGGGCAGCCCCACCAGCTCCAACAGCAACCGCCTGCGCGAGCTGGCGGCCAAGCTGGGCACCACGGCCTACATGGTGGACAGTGCCGACGAGC
>DATLGV010000273.1:0-3555 GCA_035540275.1 Acidovorax sp.
CTCAAAAGCACATCTACTTACTATTTCAATGCAGGAGAAACAGATGGCGGATAGCCTTCGATTGGTCAACATCGTGGCCTTTGACACAGAGGGACGGGCGGTGATTCAGCCGCTCAAGCAGTGGAAGCTGAACTATCGAGAGCGGCAAGCCTGCATCGAGGTGCAGTGCGGCACCTACCGCCGCTGCTATGACCTGCGCACTGAGGTGGTGGCTATCGCTTCGGGCGAGAGCAACCGCAAGGTTTCAATCGGCAAGACGCTGGGGCGTGTCGCGCTCACCGGCCTGCTGCATGGCCGCCATGCCGCGAGTGCCGATCTGCGCTGGGGCGGTCTGGACCGAGACGAGAGCCACGAAATCTATCTGGTGATGCGTGACACCTCCGTCGTCGCCCTGGAGATGGATGCCGATGACCTCGACAGTCTGCTCGAGGTGGTGCCCGAAGACGCCAAGCGCGATGACGCGCAGGAGCGCTGGGATCGGCTGATGAAGCGCATCCAGGCCATGGTGGAAGACGGCCCCCGGGTGCTCGATGAGTTGGAGGCAGAGCGGCAGGCCCTGGAGTCGGAGCGCGTGCAGATTCAACCCCAGGCCGATGGCGGCCAGACGTTCGACGAACGCAACACGGCCCGGGAGCGCGCCAAGGAAATCGGCGCAAAGTTGTCCGAGTTGGCAGTGGTGCAGCGCGCGGTGCTGTACGACCTGTCCATGAAGGACGAAACCCAGCGCCTGAAATCCATCAATGGCGCTGCCGACGCGGACCGTGCCACCGCCAAGGCACCGCCGCCCACACCAGCAGTGTCCAGCACGCCCATGCCGCAAGTGACGGATGGCGGGACTCCCGTGGAGCCCGTGAAGCCGCGCAAGCCCAAGCGCGGGGTCATGGCAACGCTGGTCAGGATCGTTGTCTGGATTCTGGGGGCTGGAGCAGGGTTCATCTTCAACCTCTTCGTGGGGCTGCTGCTTGGCTCCAAAGCATGGTTCCTGCTACCGGTCGCGCTGCTCGGCGGGGGCTGGCTCGGGCTGCGGATGCTGGATGCGCTGCTGCGGCGCTGATGGCTTGAGTGGCTGTTGTGCTCGTTTCTTCTTTCTCGTTTCTTTGTTCTCTGTTTATTCTTCGGGAGGGTCGCATGGCGATGACGTATTGGGAGGGGGTGCGTTCGGTGATGGGCACCGTGGCGCCACGAGGTCGTTGGAGTGTGGTCGCGCTGGCCGCCGTGCTGGCCGGATGTGGTGGGGGTGGCAGCAGTTCCCCTGCCGACACCACGCCGCTCACGCTGGCGGCTGCTCCTGCCATTGCCCCGGTCAATGGCAGCACGGGCGCGGACTATGCGCCTGTGGTGCAATTCACGGCCAGCAAGCCACTGTCCGCCGCTGGCATCAAGCTGGTCTGCGATAGCGCGGAAGTCGCTGGCAAGACCACGGTGGCCGGTGCCGTGGCGACGTTTACGCCGAATGCCGGGCTGGCCGCTAATGCGCAGTGCATGGCCTCGGTGGTGGCTGCGGCGACCAAGGATACGGTCGGTACGGTGTTCACGGGGCCAACGGCCTTGACGAGTTTTGCGGTAAAGGCGCTAGCTTGCCCTGGTGGCTCAGCCAACACACCGCCGTCGTTCAATGGCGCGGCATTGGTGGCCGCCTGCGGCAATGTGTTCATCGAACCCGCCGTTGCCAAGAATCTCTGGCCAGGGATCGTCAACGGCATCCAGGCAGCCCTTGAGATGGATCGCAAGGTCTACGGCACGCTGCAAGCGGCCCAGCCGGATGTGCTGGTGTGCCAGTCGGGGACTTGTGCGGACTATTTCGCGGGGCCACGGCGGCGTAATGTGACGCTGTACCCGAACACCTATGCGGGCCAGTATGTGGCGCCGCGCATGACCGTGGTGCTCACGTCGCCGACCTGGACGCAGAACCCATATGTACTGGCGCATGAGTTCTCGCACGTGGAGGTGGCCAAGCGGACCAATGGCGCGCATATCCCGGCCTGGTTCGACGAGGGGCTGGCGACCTACATTGCTGGCGAGCCAATTTGCACGAATGTGAGCGGCAAGGGGATTGATGATTTGCGCAAGCTCGATCAGGAAACGGATTGGGTGGCGTACACGGGGCCGGAAGATGTGTTCTTCAAGACGTACTGCCAAGCGCGTGCGGAAGTAGCGGCATGGACTGGTAAGCGCGGTAGCGCGGGTTTGGTACAACTGCTCGATGCCGTACGACAGGGGCAGTCATTCTGGAGCGTCTACGGCGCCATGGTTACGCCGTGACGCCTGCCGCATACAAAACCAACCACACCACCGAGGGGGATTGATTTATGAACATCAACCGACACGCGCTTTGGGGTGCTATCGGCTTGCTGCTTGCGCAGCCGCTGCTGATACCTAGCGCCCATGCCCAGCAAAGCCGACAAGTGCCAGCCTACGACAAGGCTCAGACCCGGACTGTGCTCGACCGTAGTGTCTTCTATCTGCCGCTGTTCGGCGCGGTGTACCGCGAGAAGTTCACCGCGCTGCTACCGCGCCACCCTGGCGTGCGCGGGCTTGTCATCCATAACCATGGCTGCGGCGGCATGTGGGGTTGGGAAACCACGGTGGCCCAGTTCTATTACCGGGAAGGCTTCGCCGTCATCACGCCCGAGTTCGTGACCCGCGAGGGCAACAAATTGGGTTGTCCGGGTGGCTCATCCGAGGAAATGCTCAAGCGTGCCAGCGAGCGCGCGCGCGAGGGCGTCTACACCGCAGTGAACCCGGCACGGTTGGACGCGCGGGGTGATGACATTGCGGAGGTCATCCGTTGGTTCAAGGCCCACTCGAATCTGCCCATTTTTCTGAGCGGTCACAGTGAGGGCTGCCGTACCACCTACCACTGGGATCGTGCCGATCCCCAGGTCGTCGGCGGTATCTGCCACAAGCAGAGCGTGAACCGGCAGTACGAGCACCTGTGGAAGTGGGACACACGTCTGCCCATGTGGTCTTCGATTGAAGACGAAGACCCCTGGGCTGGGGGTACCAAGCAGCGGCCTGCGGTGGGGTTCCAGGAAAAATTCAAGGATCACCCAGAGAACCTCACGGAGTTCCGCTATCCAGGCGACAGCCACGACCCACTGGTGCGCCAGGGCGAAGGGCAGAGTTTGCGCAACTGGCTCAACAAGCAGGTCAGCACCCCGCTGCAGAAAACTCAGAACGGTTTCAACTATGAAGACGTACTACCTGCGGTGCAGGAGGCGGTGAGCCGGTCGGCGCGCTGATCGCGTGGAGTCTCTGCGCCAAAAATCGCCAAGACGGCACCGGGTCTTGGCGGTGGTGTGGCTCCCATCTTCCGCGCTGGAATGTCTAACGACGTTCCAGCGCATCCAGTCCAACCGCAAACCGGATGGTAGAAACGATGGTAGATAAAAAAAAAAAGCGCCCCGAGAGGCGCTTGTTTGCTTGCTTACTGGCGGAGAGGGTGGGATTCGAACCCACGGTAGTGTTGCCACTACGCCTGATTTCGAGTCAGGTACATTCGACCACTCTGCCACCTCTCCGCTCGAAGCCTCAGATTATAGCCAGATTTTCAGG
>DATLGV010000274.1:0-2367 GCA_035540275.1 Acidovorax sp.
CAACGGCACCTTGCGCATGGCCCTCACCGATGCGCCCAGCTGCGGCTTTTCCGCCGTCAACGTCACGGTGGAAAAAGTCCGCGTCCACCAAAGCAGCAGTGCTGCAGAGACGGACGCCGGATGGTCCGAGATTGTGCTGAACCCGGCGCGCCGCGTGGATCTGCTCACGCTGACCAACGGGGTTCTGATGGAACTGGGCCAGGTGCCTTTGCCTGCCGGCAAGTACACGCAAATGCGGTTGGTGCTGGCCAGCAACTCGGGCGCCAGTCCGCTGGCGAATTCCGTGGTCCCCACGGGCCAGGCAGAAACCGCGCTGAAGACGCCCAGTGGCCAGCAATCCGGTGTCAAGGCGAACGTGAACATCGACATTGCCGCCAACAAGATGGCGGATTTCGTGCTCGATTTCGATGCCTGCAAATCCGTGGTGTCTGCGGGCGCTTCGGGCCAGTACCTTTTGAAGCCTGTGGTGTCGGTCTACCCGCGCTATGTCTCGGGGGTGCAGGGGTATGTGGAGCCAGGGGTAGGGGCCAGCGTGTCCCTGCAGCTCAACGGTGAACCGGTCCGTGCCACAACGCCTGACAGCGCTGGCAAATTTTTGCTCCAGCCTGTGGCTCCGGGCAACTACACGCTGGTCGTGACAGGCACGGGCCGCACCACCACCGTCATTGCCGGGGTGCCCGTGGTGGCTGACACCGTGACGCCCGTGGGCTCCAGCACGGCGCCGCTGAGCATCCCGCAGTCGCCTGTGGCCACGTTGCAGGGCTCGGCGCCGGTGGACACCCAGGTCAGGGTGCTGCAGTCGCTCACCTCCGCGGGGTCCATCGAAGTGGCCGGCCGGTGGGTGGACGGCGTGACCGGTGCGTACAGCTTTGCCGTACCCACCGCGGCGCCACGGGTCGCTCCGTACGCCGCGCCCCCCACCAGTCTGACGTTTGCTTCCGACACGGCTGTGGCCGGCCGGTATTCCGTGCAAGCGCGACTGGCAGGCTTCGCAGACAAGACCCAGACGCTGCCTGTGCTGAGTGCTGGTGGTGTGCAAACCACCGACTTCCGCTTCCCTTGAGTCGAAGTCACTTCGGGCCTGGCCGCAACCCGGCTGGGCCCGGCTTCCTTATCTGACAACAGCTTCCCGGTCTGTTGTCGCCATCACATCCCCACCCGGCCCTGTCGGCGATGCTACGCCGCCAGGGCCCGTTTTTTTGGGGGCTGCTGCAGAACGGATTGTCAGGGCCTTTGCGCCCTCACCAGCGCATACAGCGCCTGCGCCGCCACCGACAAACTCTCGTCCCGCCGCCGCACCAGGTAGATCTGCCGCGTGAGCCCCGGCAGCGACAGCGGCCTGGTGACCAGGCCCGGCTGGTCAAAGTGGAACAGCGTGAGCGCCGGCACCACGCTGATGCCCAGGCCCGCGCGTACCATGCCCATCACGGTGGCGAGCTGCTCCACCTCCATCAGCGTGTGCATGGCCTGCGGGTGCAGGGCGGCTTCCAGGTACTGGCGCACGCTGCTGGTGCGCGTCAGGTGCACAAAGGGCCAGGCGGCCAGGTCCTGCGCGGTGATGGCCTTGCGGCGGCGCGCCAATGGGTGGTCGGCCGGGCAGACCAGATAAAAGTCGTCGCTGCAAAAGGGATCGGCCTGCAGCGCGGGCGTGTCGGCACGGATGGCGGCCAGCGCAAAGTCCGCGTGGCCGCTGGCCACGCGGTCGATGCAGGGCTCGGACAGCACATCGGCAATGTCGATCTCGATGCCCGGGTGCTCCGCGCGGTACTGCGCCAGCACGCCCGGCAGCCAGCCCGCCGCCAGTGACGGCAGCAGCGCCACGGCCACGCGCCCGCGCTGCAGCGTGGCGGCACTGCGCACGGCGGCCAGGGCGCTGGTGATGTCGGCGCGAATGCGGCGGGCCGACTCCAGAAAATTCCGCCCCTCGGGCGTGAGGTCCACATGCCGCGTGCTGCGGTCGAACAGGCGCAGGCCCAGGTCGTCCTCCAGCGCGCGGATGAGGGCGCTGAACGCGGGCTGCGACAGGTGGCACAAGGTGGCGGCGCGCGTGAAGCTGCGCTGCTCGGCCAGTGCGAGAAAGGCGTCGAGCTGGCGGCTGGAGAGGTGGTGGGCGCTCATGCCGTGGTGTGGTGATTCATCTGAATTTCAGATGGATTGATCGTAACAATCGATTTCACAGAATACAGCAGTCTGCCTACAGTGGGCGCAGGAGACAAGGATTCCATGGCGAACAACGCTGACAAAAAATTGCTGGTGGGCTGCGCCGCCGGCTTCTCGGGCGACCGCACCGATGCGGCCCTGCCCGTGGTGCAGGCGCTCATCGCCAGCGGCCAGCCTGCGGTGCTCATCTTCGAGACCCTGGCCGAG
>DATLGV010000275.1:0-3258 GCA_035540275.1 Acidovorax sp.
GGCGCTCATCGCGCACCCGCTCGGCCTTGCGGCGCGTGCGGTCGTCGGGGGCGGGCGCGGTGGCGTCCTGGCCTTCGGGGGGCTCGGGCGGCTCGGTGGTGCGGCGGGTGGCCGCAGCCAGTGCCTGGCCGTTGTCCAGCCACAGCCAGACCGGTGCGGTGGTGCTGGGGGGATGTGGGGGCAGGGCGCAGCCCGGTGCGACCCTGTCCAGCTTGCCACGCAGTGCGCGCTGTACCCAGGCCTCGGCCTCGGCGGCAGGGCCCCGCAGGCGGTGCAGTGGCGGGCGCTGGGCCAGCTGCGCGTGCCGCAGCCGGTCGTGGGCAGCGGCCAGGCCCGGAAACGCAGCGCGGGCCGCTTGTTCCGCCGCCAGGTTGTGGGCCAGCCAGCCGGTTTGCGCGGGCCGGGCGGTGTGCCACTGCGAGCCCAGGGCCGCCAGCCACAGGTACAGGTCGCGGTTGAGTGCGCGGTCGGCAAAAACGGCCAGCGTGGCGGGCAGGGCCAGCACGTCGCTCTGGTACTCGGGCAGCGCGGCGCGTGCGCCGGCGCCCGCAGCGCGTTGCAGCCATCCGCGGGGGCCGCCCACGGTGCGGTCAGCAGCCGGGGCGATGCGCATGGCGGCGGGGCCACCCCCGCAGCGGAACAGCAGGCCCAGCGGCTTGCGCACTTCTTCGAGCGTGACGGCGGCCTCCGGGTGGCCGCCAGCGGCCCAGTGCGTGATCAGGCGGTGCCATTGCTGGCCGATCCATTCTTCCATGTCAGTGCTCCGTGGCGTTGCTCGCGGCCTTACTCGTGGCGTTACTTGCGGCGTGTTGTGCAGGGGCCGACGGGGTTTCGCGTGGCCGTGCGCGCAAGGACTCGCGCAGTGCGTCCACGCCAATGCTCCATTGCAAAAGCGGCTCGCGCTGCTGGGCCGATTGCGAGTGTTCGCAGGCCTGCACGCACAGCCCACATTGCACACACGAGAACTTGCGCCGCTTGAACTGGCGCGGCGGCAGGTGCATGGGGCAGGCGCGGTCGCAGGCATTGCCATGGGGTTCGTCGCAACTGCGGCACTGCGAAGGGTGAGCGGACTGCAGGCCGGACGAGGCCGCTGGGGCGGCGGAAGCAGGCGCGAGGCGCCCGGCATCGCGCGCGAAGCCCACCACGCGCCCGCGCGGGTTGGCCATCCACACCAGGCTCTGGAACAGGCCCACCGCGCAGCCGAAACGGCAGAACAGGTGGCGCGCGAACAGGAATTCGGCCGTGAACACGGCCGTGCCTGCCACCAGAAAGCGCACCTGGCCCGGGGTGGATGTGCCGTGCAGCAGGCGGCCCCACACATCGGCGGGGGGCAGCAGGTAGGTCAGCAGCGTGATGGCCCAGGCAAAACCCATCAGCAGGCACAGCAGCGCAAACACGGGCCACCAGCGCCGGTCGGGTGTGAGGCCGCGTTGGGGCGTGGGCTTGGCGTCCCACAGCGAGAGGCGGCCGCAGGCCCTCTGCAGCACATGGTTGAGCAGTTCCACCAGCGAAAAATGCGGGCAGAGCCAGCCGCAGTAAAGGCGCCCGTAGCGCCAGGCCACGGCCAGAAAGCCCCCCACGACGAGGAGCGCTGGCAGCAGCGCGCGCAGCAGCAGGCGCGCGGCCATTTCGCCGGGGCCGATCAGCCCCTGGCGAAAGGCGTCGATCCCCAGGCTCCAGCGCTGGCCCAATACCCAGAGCTGTACTTCCGTGAGGTCAAATCGCAGCAGGTTGAGCGCCGGGGCGCACAGGAACAGCGCGAAGAACGCGATCTGAAAGGCGCGGCGCTGGCGTTGCATGGCGGGGGCATCACCCCAGCAGGGCGCGCAGCACCTCGTCCAGCGCGGCGGCGGTGTCGGCGTCGTCGGTGAGCGCGTCCACAATGGCCGCGCGGCATGCGGCGGCCAGCGGCACCCCCGAGACGGCCAGGCGTGCCGCCATCACCAGCAGGCGGGTGCTGGCCACTTCCTCCAGGTCGTGGTCGGTGATCTGGCGCAGGGCTGTGCCCAGGCGCACCAGCGTGGCCGCCAGTTCGGCGCTGGCCCCGGCTTCGGTGCGCAGCACGGTTTCTTCCACCGCCGGGGTGGGGTAGCCCAGGTTCAGCGCCACAAAGCGCTGGCGGGTGCTGGGCTTGAGGCTTTTGAGCAGGCTTTGGTAGCCGGGGTTGTACGAGATGACGAGCATGAACTCTGGCGGTGCCGCCAGCAGCTCGCCCGTGCGCTCGATGGGCAGCACGCGCCGGTCGTCGGCCAGCGGGTGCAGCACCACGGTGGTGTCCTTGCGCGCTTCCACCACCTCGTCCAGGTAGCAGATGGCGCCCTGGCGCACGGCGCGTGCCAGGGGGCCGTCAGCCCACACCGTGCCGCTGGTGCCCAGCAGGTGCCGCCCCACCAGGTCGGCGGCCGACAGGTCGTCGTGGCAGCTCACGGTGACCAGGGGCCGCCCCAGCCGCGCGGCCATGTGCTCGACAAAGCGCGTCTTGCCGCAGCCCGTGGGCCCTTTGATGAGCAGCGGCAGGCGCTGTCGCCAGGCATGCTCGAACAGGGCGGCCTCGCCGCCCTGCTGGGCATAGAAGGGCAGGGCCGTGGTGGCGATGTGTTGCAGTTCGCTGTGGTCCATGGGAGCCTTTGCCAATGTTGGCCGGTGGGGTGGGGTCAGGCAGGGTTCAGCGACCGGGCAGGCAGCACGCCGCTCTTGGCGCCCTTGCCACCTGCGTCCTCGGTCACCGGGTCACCGCCGATGAAGAAGCTCGCAAAGAACAGCAACTGGCCCAGCAGGAAGATCACGCCGCCAGCGATGCGCACCCAGTAGAAAATGGTGAGCTGGTCCTGCGTGGCCATGAAGCCCATGGCGTTGGTCAGGGGCATGCGTTGCAGCCAGACCTGCAGGATGCCCGCACCCGTGAGGGCCAGCACCATGGTGGCCATGCCGATGGTCATGATCCAGAAACTCCACATCTCTGCAGCCTGGGCCTTCCTGCTGTTGGCGATGCGGCCACGCAGCGTGGGCATGGCGTAGCTGATGAGCGTGATGACCACCAGCACGTAGGCGCCGTAGAAGGCCAGGTGCCCGTGCGCTGCCGTGACCTGCGAGCCGTGGGTGTAGTAGTTCACGGCCGAGAGCGTGTGGATGAAGCCCCACAGGCCTGCGCCCAGAAAGCCCAGCACGGCGGTGCCCACGGCCCACAGTACGGCGGCCTGGTTGGGGTGCTCGCGGCGGCGGCGCTGCACCATGTTGAAGGCAAACACCGTCATCATG
>DATLGV010000276.1:0-6352 GCA_035540275.1 Acidovorax sp.
GTGTACTCGCGCGGGCTCCATCTCGCCCGCCCCGAGGCCGCCGTGCCCATCGGCATGGGCTGCAAGGTGTGCGAGCGCGACGCCTGCCCGCAGCGCGCGTTTCCGCCCATCGGGCGCGCGCTGGACGTGAACGAAAACCGCAGCCGGTTTGCGCCGTACCCGGTGGCGCAGCCGCCCGCTGCTTCCCCGGAGGCGTGACCGTGCAGTCACAAAATGCGCTCATCATTTCATAGCTTGCGAGGCAGGTCACTGTGGCCCTGGAGCCACTTTTCTTCTTAAAATTTTTGCTGTAACAAGATGTTGGTGCCGCGGCGGCTTGATTGCCGCTATCCTGCCCCATTTCCATGCTGTGTGGCCGCAAGTTTGGCGGGCAGCGCAAAGGTGCGTCTCTGACTTCTTTCTCCCCGTCCCCGCTGGTCGCTCAGGCACTTCCAAGCCGCTATCGGCATTGGGCGGCGGGTGTGGGCGTGGCTGCCCTGGGGCTGGTGATGAGCCTGTGGCTGGCGCAGCATCAGGCGGCGTCGATGGCGGAGATCGAGAAAGCCCGCTTCACGCAGGAAACACGCGCGTTCTCGGACGCGCTGAGCCAACGCATCGCCGGGCACACCGAGGTCGTCAACGGCCTGCGCGGCCTGTTCACGGCCAACCCGCGCCTGTCGCGCCTGGACTTTGAGCGTGCCGCCAGCGAAATGGAAGTGGGCCAGCGCTACCCCGGCGTGCGCAACCTGTCGTTTACGCGCTGGGTGCCCGGGCCCGAGCGCGAGGCCTACGAGGCCCGGGTGCGGGCAGACACCTCGTTGTCCCCCGAAGGTTTGCCCCAGTTCAAGATCCACCCGCCAGGTGAGCGTGTCGAGTATTTCGTGGCCGAGTACCTCTGGCCGATGTTTGGCAACGAGAGCGTTCTAGGGCTGGACATCAGCGCCCAGCCCGCCAACCTGGCGGCCATGCGCTACAGCCGCGACAGCGGGCAAACCGTGGTGTCCGCCCCGTTCGATCTGTTGCAGGAGTCCACCCACCGCGCAGGCATCGTCATCCGTGTGCCGGTGTTCGACCCCACCGCAGGCACGGCCGAGCAGCGTTTTGTCGGGGCGGTGGCGTCCACCCTGCGGGTGTATGACCTGGTGCAGGGGCTGGGCAGCCAGGGGTTCCTGAACGGAATCGCCGTTTCCATGGCGGACCTGGGGCCCGTACGCACCGATTCCGGTGACACCACCGTGCGGACCCTGCTGGAGCCGACGGCCCCGGCGCTGTCCGGCGCACAGCCCCTGGTACGGGAGTTGGGGGTGCATGACCGGCGCTGGCAGCTTAGCTTCTACCCGACCCGGTCGTTCCTGACCGCGTCCGAAACGCGCCTGCCGTGGCTGGCCGGGCTGGCCGCCGCCCTGGTGTCGTTGCTATTGGCGTCCACCGTGGCCCTGCTGGTGCGCCAGCGCACCCTGGCGCTGGTGCGTGCCCAGTTGTCCGACGAGGCGCGGCGCGAGAGTGAAGAGCGGTTTCGCGCACTCTTCAACCAGGCCACCGTGGGGGTCGCCCAGGTGGATTCAGCCACCGGCCAGTTCGTGCGCGTCAACCAGCGCTACGGCGACATCCTGGGCTACAGCCCGCAGGAGCTGGTGGGCATGACCTTTCAGAGCCTTACCCACCCGGACGACCTGCAAGCGGATCTGGCCCATGTCCGGCGGCTGCAGAGCGGCGATATCCCCGAATACCGGCTCGAGAAACGCTACATCCACAAGGACGGCCATGAGGTCTGGGGCGATCTGACCGTGTCCTCGATGTGGGCACCGGGCTCGGCACCCGGCTACCACATCGCCGTGGTGCAGGACATCACCGGTCGCAAGCGGATGGAAGAAAACCTGCGCGCCAGCGAGCAACGCCTGCGCAGCATTCTGGAGCGCCTGCCGGTGGGCCTGTGCCTGGTGCAGGACGACGGTCTCATCACTTTCCGCAACGAGCGCTATGTCCAGATCTGCGGCTACACCCAGGAAGACGTGCCCGACACCGGCATTTGGTGGAAGCGCGCCTATCCCGACGCTGCAGAGCGCGAAGCGATTCAAAAAGAGGTGCTGAACGCCGCGCGCGATGGCGTGATTCCGTCGGCTGAATACACGATTCGTTGCGCGGACGGCAGGTACAAGCCGGTGGAGATCACTGGCATTTTTGTCGAAGGGGGCCGTCTGATCACCCTGCAGGACCTGAGCCAGCGCAAGGCCGCCGAGGAAGAGATCAACCAGCTGGCCTATTACGACCCGCTCACCCGCCTGCCCAACCGCCGCCTGCTGATGGACCGGCTGCAGCAGGCGCTGGCCACCAGCGCGCGCCACCAGCGCAGCGGCGCGTTGCTGATGCTGGACCTGGACAATTTCAAGACGGTGAACGAGACCCGGGGCCACGACCGGGGCGATGCCTTGCTGCTGCAGGTGGCGCACCGCCTGCGCAGCTGCGTGCACGAGGATGACACCGTGGCGCGCCAGGGCGGCGACGAATTTGTGGTGGTGCTGGAAGACCTGGGCGACAGCCCCGAGGAGGCCGCGGCACGCGCCGAGGACGTGGGCCAGCGCATCCTGGGCGTGCTGCGCGAGCCCTACCAGATCGACGGCGACGCGCACCACAGCTCGCTGAGCATGGGCGTCACCCTCTACAGCGGCACGCGCGAGACGGTGGACGAATTGCTCAAGCGCGCCGACCTGGCGCTGTACCAGGCTAAGAACGCGGGGCGCGACACCCTGCGCTTTTATGACCCCCAGATGCAGGCCGTGGTGAGCGCCCGCGCCACGCTGGAGCTGGACATGCGGGTGGGCCTGGCAGAGGGCCAGTTCGAGTTGTACTACCAGCCCCAGATCGACCATGGCCGCATCATTGGCGCCGAGGCCCTGCTGCGCTGGCGGCACCCGCGCAAGGGCTTCATCTCGCCTGCGGATTTCATCCCGCTGGCCGAAGAAACCGGCCTGATCCTGCCACTGGGCGAGTGGGTACTCCAGGCGGCCTGCCTCCGCCTGGCGGCCTGGGCCCAGCAACCCGACCTGGCCTTGCTCGGCCTGGCCGTCAATGTGAGCCCCCGGCAGTTCCACCAGCCCGGCTTTGTGGCCCAGGTGCTGGCGGCGCTGGCGGGTGCAGGGGCCGATGGCCACCGGCTCAAGCTGGAGATGACGGAAGGCCTGTTGCTGCAGGACGTGGAGGACACCATCGACAAGATGGGCCAGCTCAAAGCCTACGGTGTAGGGTTTTCGCTCGACGACTTTGGGACCGGCTACTCGTCGCTGAGCTACCTCAAGCGCCTGCCGCTGGACCAGCTCAAGATTGACCAGAGCTTCGTGCGCGACGTGCTCACCGACCCCAATGACGCAGCGATTGCGCGCACCGTGGTGGCACTGGGCACCAGCCTGGGCCTGCGGGTGATTGCCGAAGGCGTGGAGACCGAGGCGCAGCGCGAGTTTCTGGAGCGCCACCACTGCCATGCCTGGCAGGGCTACCTGTTGAGTCCCGCCGTGGCGGTAGCGGAATTCGAGGCTCTGGCGCGTCGCACCAACGGCGCACTGGACGGCCGCCGCTGACGACGCGGGGCGCAACCCGGGTGCCTGGGGCTGCAAGCAGTGGGGGCCATGCCCTGCAGGAGACCCTTCGCGCCCGCGGGCTGGCAGGGCCACCTATGATGCATGCGCACCACCGTTGGCCCCTCCATGTTTTTCAAGAAGCCTTTGCCGCCCGCACCGATGCCCCTGGCGCCATCGACGCCGGGCTTTGACGCACAGCACGAACGCTCGGTGATTGCCGAGATGCTGCTCAAGCGTTCGGCCGCGCTGATCCTGGGGCGCAGCGAGCTGGAGATCATCCGCGGCGTCTGCCAGGCCATCGTGGATGTCAGCAGCCATATCCGCCTGGCCTGGACCTGGTTCGGCCCGACCGACACGCACACCATCCGCCCGCAGGTGTACGCAGGCCCGGCGGCCGCCTATGCCGAGTCGCTGAACATCGAGCGCAACCTGCTCACCCGCATCGGCCCTGCGTTTGCCACGCTGGACGGCAAGGCTGCAGGCCCTTTCACCGTGTCGCAGTTCTCGCCGTTTGGCCCCTGGCGCGAGGCGGCACGCCACCACGGCATCCACCATGTGCTGGCCTTGCCCATTGCCTCCACCTTCAATGGCTACAGCGGCATCTTTGTGCTGTACGCCGACCGCGACGGCTACTTTGACGAGGTCGGAGTGAGCCTGTTTGCGGGGCTGGCCGAGCTGTTCGGATCGCTCATGACCGTGGCCGCCGAGCGCCAGGAGCTGCAGCGCGCCGCGTACCACGATGCGCTCACCGGGTTGCTCAACCGCCACGCGGTGGACCTGATCGACCGGCGCGTGTACCGCGCCTCGCTGTTCGAGCCGGCCTCGTCCATCCTGCTGCTGGACCTGGACCGGTTCAAGAGCATCAATGACCGTTTTGGCCACGATGCCGGTGACAAGGCCCTGCAGGCGGTGGCCCGGGTGCTGACCGATGCACTGCGGCGCGGCGACGAGATCATCCGCTGGGGCGGCGAAGAGTTTCTGGTCTGCCTGCCGCAGACCGCGCTGCCCGATGCGCTGAAGGTGGCCGAAAAGCTGCGCCGTGCGGTGGAGGGCATCGCCGAGCCCGAGCCGCTCACCGTGTCGATCGGCGCCTGCGAGATCGATGCGCTGCAGCACCTGCCCCAGGCCGTGGCCCGCGCGGACGAGGCCCTGTTCCAGGCCAAGTCGGGCGGGCGTAACCAGGTGTGTGTGCTGCCGTGATGCGGGTGGTTTGAGATCATCAATTTTGATAGCAAAAAAACCCCGTTGAGCCAGCGTATCAGGCGGTTTTTATGGGACTTTTTGACAGAGTGCTCCCCCAGACTGCACCGGCGACCGCAGGGCCACGGAGCCGGGCAGGCGGCGCGGTATCATTCCGGCCTTGCCCACACCCGGCCTTGCCGGTGTGTTGTACGCCGGGACTGCGCACCGGCGCCCCATACGCCCCACGCGTCCCTCCTGCTTTTATCCGCCATCTGATCCGTGCGTCTTACCTCGATCAAGCTCTCCGGCTTCAAGTCGTTCGCTGAACCCACCAATTTCATGCTGCCCGGGCAACTGGTCGGCGTGGTGGGGCCCAACGGCTGCGGCAAGTCCAACATCATGGACGCGGTGCGCTGGGTGCTGGGCGAGAGCAAGGCCAGCGAGCTGCGCGGCGAGAGCATGCAGGACGTGATCTTCAGCGGCACCACCACGCGCAAGCAGGCCAGCCGCGCCAGCGTGGAGCTGGTTTTTGACAACTCTGACCACCGGGCGGGCGGCCAGTGGGGCCAGTATGGCGAGGTGGCGGTGCGCCGCGTGCTCACGCGCGACGGCACCAGCAGCTATTACCTCAACAACCAGCCCGTGCGCCGCCGCGACGTACAGGACGTGTTCCTGGGCACGGGCCTCGGGCCCCGCGCCTACGCCATCATCGGCCAGGGCACCATCAGCCGCATCATTGAAAGCCGCCCTGAGGAACTGCGCCTGTTCCTGGAAGAAGCTGCGGGTGTGTCCAAATACAAGGAGCGCCGCCGCGAGACCGAAAACCGCCTGCACGACACGCGCGAGAACCTCACCCGGGTGGAAGACATCCTGCGTGAGCTGAACGCCAACCTCGAAAAGCTCGAAAAGCAGGCCGAGGTGGCCGCCAGATACAACACCCTGCACCAGGACGCCACGCTCAAGCAGCACCAGCAATGGTTCTTGAAGCGGGCCGAGGCCGAAGAGCAGCAGAACAAGGTGCGCCTGGATGGCCTGCAGGCCGTGAACGACCTCGAATCGCGCATGGCCGATCTGCGCGCCGTCGAGTCCGACCTCGAAACCATCCGCCAGGCCCACTACGCGGCCGGTGACCAGGTCAACCAGGCCCAGGGCAAGCTGTATGAAGCCACGGCCGAGGTCGGCAAGCTCGAAGCAGAAATCCGCTACGTGGTCCAAGGCCGCCAGCGGGTGGAGCAGCGCCTGGTGCAGCTGGCCGAGCAGATCGCGCAGTGGCAAGCCCGCAAGGAAGATGCCGATGTGGAGCTGGAAAACCTGGCCGGCGCCGGCGTGGACGCCGAAGAGCGCGCCGAACTGCTCGCCGCCCAGGTGGAAGAGCAGGCCATGCAGCTGCCCGACCTGGAAGACGCCCTGCGCCAGGCGCAAAGCCGCACGGCCGAACAGCGCAGCAGCGTCGTGCAGGTGCAGCAGCAAATCGGCGTGCTGGCCGCCGAGCAGCGCAGCTTTGACGAACAAAGCCGCCAGCTGGACGCCCGCTTTGAACGCCTGCGCACCGACCGCAACGCGCTGGCTGCGCCCGATGAAGCCCGCCTGACCAACCTGCGCGAGCAACTGGAAGA
>DATLGV010000277.1:0-4309 GCA_035540275.1 Acidovorax sp.
GTGGATCACCAACAGCCCCGTGGCCGACGTGTTCGTGGTCTGGGCCAAGGAAGTGTCGGAAGGCGGCGCCGTGGGCCCGATTCGCGGCTTTGTGCTGGAGAAAGGCTGGAAGGGCCTCACGGCCCCCGCCATCCACGGCAAGGTGGGCCTGCGCGCCTCGATCACCGGTGAAATCGTGATGGACGACGTGTTCGTGCCCGAAGAAAACGCCTTCCCCGAAGTACAAGGCCTGAAGGGCCCGTTCACCTGCCTGAACAGCGCACGCTTCGGCATCGCCTGGGGCGCTCTGGGTGCGGCCGAGTTCTGCTGGCACACCGCCCGCCAGTACACGCTGGACCGCAAGCAGTTTGGTCGCCCGCTGGCTGCCAACCAGCTCATCCAGAAGAAGCTGGCCGACATGCAGACCGAGATTGCCATCGGCCTGCAAGCGTGCCTGCAGTTTGGCCGCATGAAGGACGCGGGCACGGCCAGCGTGGAAGGCACCTCCATCATCAAGCGCAACAGCTGCGGCAAGGCGCTGGACATTGCCCGCCTGGCGCGCGACATGATGGGCGGCAACGGCATCAGCGACGAGTTTGGCGTGGCGCGCCACCTGGTGAATCTGGAAGTGGTGAACACCTACGAAGGCACGCACGATGTGCACGCGCTGATCCTGGGCCGGGCACAAACCGGTCTGGCTGCATTCGCCAACTGATATCGCTCATCTTTTAATAGCTGCTAGCGCTTTATTAATAAGCGCTAGTGGCATTTTTTATTCAAGATCATGAATTCCACCTCTGCACCGCCAGGCGCACTCGCAGGCATCAAGGTGCTGGACCTCTCCCGCGTGCTAGCTGGTCCCTGGTGCACGCAAATGCTGGCCGACCTGGGTGCGGATGTGGTGAAGGTGGAACGCCCCGGCGTGGGCGACGACACGCGCCAGTGGGGCCCACCCTTCCTGAAGGACGCCGAGGGCAACGACACCAATCAGGCCAGCTACTTCACAGCCTGCAACCGCAACAAGCGCTCGGTCACGATCGACATGGCTACCCCCGAGGGCCAGGCGCTCATCAAGCAGATGGCGCTGGAGGCGGACATCGTGGTGGAGAACTTCAAGGTCGGCGGCCTGAAGCAATACGGCCTGGACCATGAGAGCCTGCGCGGGCTCAACCCGCGCCTCATCTACTGCTCGGTCACCGGCTTCGGGCAGGACGGGCCGTACGCCGAGCGCGCGGGCTACGACCTGATGGTGCAGGCCATGACCGGCCTGATGAGCATCACCGGCCAGGCCGACGACCAGCCCGGCGGCGGCCCGATGCGCGTGGGCGTGGCGGTGATCGACCTGTTCACCGGCCTGTATGCCAGCAACGCCATCCTGGCCGCGCTGCACGTGCGCGACAACGCCACCAATGGCACGGGCCAGGGCCAGCACATCGACATGGCGCTGCTGGACGTGGGCATGGCCGTGCTGGCCAACCAGGCGTCGGGCTTCCTGGCCACGGGCAAGGCGCCCGGGCGCATGGGCAACAGCCACCCCAGCCTCGCGCCGTACCAGGACTTCCCCACGCAGGACGGCAACATGCTGCTGGCCATTGGCAACGACGGGCAGTTCCAGCGCTTTTGCGCTGCCGCCCATCAGCCGCAATGGGCCGCCGACCCGCGCTTTGCCACCAACACGCTGCGCGTGCAAAACCGTGCCGCATTGATCCCCGCCATGGAGGCCGTGACCCGCACGCGCACCACGGCCGACTGGATCACCCTGCTGGAAGACAAGGCCGTGCCCTGCGGCCCCATCAACACCATTGCCCAGGCGTTTGACGACGCGCAAGTGCAGGCCCGTGGCCTGGCCGTGACGCTGCCGCGCTGGAAGGACGGCGAGGCCGCCACCGACAACGTGCAGCAGATCACCGGCGTGGCCAGCCCGCTGCGCCTGTCGGCCACGCCGCCGGTGCTGCGCAACGCACCACCGGCACTGGGACAGCACACCGACGAGGTGCTGCGCGAGATGGGACTGGATGCTGCGCGCATTGCGGCGCTGCGAGCCAGCGGGGTTGTGTAGCCAGCCCCTTGCGGCATCGGCCTGCACGATGCCTTGATCAACTATCAACTCACGGCCTTGCCCTTGTCGGCAAGGCCGTTTCGTTCGTACTGCCTGCGTCGCACCAGCATGTCAGCAGCCACTGGCACTTATGCGTAAAGCGGCAGCAGCTATCTTTGGAGCAGCAAATCAGTCTACGCTGCTTCCATCGCCGGAGCTGCCTGCTGGGAAGTGGCCAGCGTGGGCGATGCCAGCTTGCGCAGGTAGGCCATGGTCTGCAGGCAGGCCTGGGCGACCTCGGTGCCCTTCTTCACGAAATGCTCGCGGAAGAAGCGCACGTGGTCCTCATGGTCATGAAAGTCGCGCGGCGTGAGCACGGCCGACATCACGGGCACCTCGGTGTCGAGCTGCACGCGCATCAGGCCGTCGATGACCGCGGTGGTCACAAACTCGTGGCGGTAGATGCCGCCGTTGACCACCAGCGCACAGGCCACGATGGCGTCGTAGCGCCCGCTGCGCGCGAGCTTGCGCGCCAAGAGCGGGATCTCGAACGCGCCGGGCACGTCGAACAGCGCCACCTGCGCGGGCGGCAGGCCGTGGCGGTCGAACTCGGCCAGGGCTGCATCGCGCGCCTGGTGCACGATGTCCTGGTGCCAGCTGGCACTGATGATGGCCACGCGGGCGCCACGGTGGGCGGCGACGGGGGCCAGGGGGGAGACAGAGGTAGAAGAAGACTGATTCATGGGTTCCTCAAAACAGGTCAAACCAGAATCAGGGCGCGCGCGAGCACGGCACCCGCACAGGGCGGCGCGGGCCGCAAGGCGCCTGCAAGCGGGCTCCAAAAAACACGCAGGCAAACGACCATGGCCCAGCCACCCGTGGCGGGTGCTCTAGTTTCGCGATCTCTTTCATCCGGACTGTGACCGTCGGCTCTGGCATCGCACCAGATCTGCTGACCCTGCAGGCCTGTTCCACAGAACAGGTACCGCAGGCGCTCGCGGGCTCTTGCAGGTTTTTCAGCCTGCAAATACCGCCGGTGGGGAATTCCGCCCCGCCCTGAGAACGCTGTCGGCCCCGAAGGTCATCCGGGACAGACGGACAGGATCTTAGGCGGCTGCGTTGCGCCACGCCGTCGCGCAGGCGATTGCCAGCACTGACAGTGGCGGTTTCTGAGGCTGGGGCAGTATTGAATGCCGAAGTCTGCTCAGCGCACGCGCTGGAACCCGCCTTCGACCCAGGTGGCGGCGCTGGCGGGTGTGAGCTTGAACGTGGGCGGCGCGGACGCACGCGCCAGTTCCTCGCCCAGCTCGCCCTGCGCGCTCAGTGTGGCCGTGGCGCCTTCCTCGTCGGGCACGATGGCCAGCGCCACGCGCAGGCGCTGGCCGTCTGCGGCGGTGATGTGCACGCTCTTGTTCAGCTGCGCGTGCAGCTGCTGCTCGTGGCGGCGCACCACCTCGCTGGCAGTCTTGACCAGGGTGTGGAAGGCCGACACATCGAGCGGCTTGGGGTTCTTCTTGTCGCGCCCCATGGTCCAGGGGCCCACCAGAGCGGGTTCGGCTTCGCCCTTGAGCGTCATGGCCACGGCCCAGCCATCGTCGTCTTCGTTCTTGATGACCTGGGCCGTCCACCGGCCATCGCTCCAGCAGCGGGGTTCCTGAATGGTGTCGGGTGTGTCGTGTGGGTCGGTCATGGAGCGGGGCGAAGCAGGAAAAGGCGCAGAGCATACGCCCAGACCCGCATGCCCTGGCATGCCTTGGCAGGCCTGGTGTGGTGACCGGGTGCACGACCTCGCGGCAGCCGGGCACCGGCTCCCATCATCAGTTCGCTACCGTGAACCGCTTTTGCACATGGCGCGGCGCTTCCAGTTCGTCCACGATGGCGACCGCCAGGTCGGCCACGCTGATGCTGCCGGGCTGGTCGCCGTTCATGAGCGGCGCCTCGCCGCCCAGGCGGTACTGGCCGGTGCGCTCGCCGGGCTGCAGCAGGATGGGGGGCGAGAGGAAGGTCCAGTCCAGCGTGTCTTCGGTGCGGATCCAGTTCAGCGCCTCGCGCGCGGCCAGGGCACCCTGCTTCCATTCGGCGGGGAATTGGGGCGTGTCCACCAGCTGCACGCCGGGCGCCACAAACAGGCTGCCTGCGCCGCCCACCATCAGGAACCGGCGCACGCCCGCCTGCTTGGTGCCGTCGATGGTGGCACGCGTGCCCTTGAGGAACTGGTCGTGGATGTCGGGCACCGTCCAGCCGGGGTTGTAGGCGCTCACCACGGCGTCGTGGCCTGCGGCGGCCTTGGCG
>DATLGV010000278.1:0-3917 GCA_035540275.1 Acidovorax sp.
CGGTGGAGCTGGCCCCCTTCGACCTGGCCGCGCTGCTGCGCACGGTGGCGCTGGCGCTGCTGCCCCAGGCGCGCGCCAGGCAAATCGACTTCGGCATCCACACACCCGCCGCTGGCATCAAGGCCGTGGGCGACAGTGGCCTGCTGCGCGAGGCCCTGACCAATCTGGCCGCCAACGCCATCGCCTACACCCCGGCGCAGGGCACCGTCACGGTGTCGGCCGCCGGTGACAGCCTGGGCTGGAGCATCAGCGTGGAGGACAACGGCCCCGGCCTGCCCGCCGAAGAGCGCGACGCCCTGGGCCAGCGCTACCGGCGCGGCTCGCAGGCCACGGCGGGCGGGTCGGGCCTGGGGCTGGCGATAGCGCGGTCGATTGCCGAGCGGCACCGGGGCAGCCTGCGCCTGCAGGCGCGCGCTGAAGGGCCGGGGCTTCTGGCGATACTCTGGTGGCCCCGCGCCTGACGCGGCCCGCTGAACCACTGAACTTTGCACACCCCATGCCGCAGCCCTTGCCCGCCACGGACCGCCCGCTGACCGCGCATTGCAGCCGCCGCCAGCTGCTGCAGACGCTCGCGGCCGCTGCCAGCACTGGCGCGAGCCTGGCTCCCTTATCAGCAGCGGCCGACGCATCCCGCGAACCTGCGGAATGCATTGCACCCTCACGCCCCGGCGGCGGGTTCGACCTGACCTGCAGTCTGGCGGGGCAGGCCCTGCAGGACGTGCGCCCCGGCCGCACGCCGCTGCGTACCCGCTATCTGCCCGGCGGTATTGGCGCGGTGGCGTTTGACCAGGTAGCCACGGGCCGCCTGGGAGGGCCCGGCACACTGGTGGCGTTCTCCAGCGGCTCCCTGCTCAACATGGCGCAGGGCCGCTTTGGCCCGCACCCCGTGAGTGCCGTGCGCTGGATAGCGACGCTGGGCAACGACTACGGCGTGGTGGCCGTGCACCGCGAGGCCCCCTACCAGCGCCTGCAGGACGTGGCGGCCGCACTGCAAAAAGACTCGGCCCGGGTGGTGTTTGGCGCTGGCGGCACGCTGGGCAGCCAGGACTGGGTGAAGGCCGCCCTGCTGGTGCGCGCAGCGGGGCAAGACCACAAGCGCATGCGTTTTGTGTCGTTTGAAGGCGGCGGCGAAGCGCTCAAGGCGCTGGGCGGCCGGCACATCGGCATCTTCACGGGCGATGCGGCCGAGGCCACGCGAGCCGCTGCAGAAGGCCTGCCGGTGCGCATCCTGGCGGTGCTGGCCCCGACGCGGTTGCCCGGCACACTGGCTGCCCTGCCCACCGCACGCGAGCAGGGCATCGACCTGCAATGGACCACCGTGCGCGGCCTCTACATGGCCGCCAGCGTGCCGGATGCCGATGCCCGCGCCTGGACGACCGCCCTGCAGGAAGCCCAGGCGGCACCCGGCTATGCCGCCCTGTGCGCACGCCATGGGCTGTACCCCTTCGCGCTCAGCGGCGCCGCCCTGGACGACTATGTGCAGCGCAGCCTGGCCGACTACCGCCGCCTGGCGCAGGACCTGGGGCTGCGGTCCTGGCCGCGTTGAGCTGCGCTACGCACCACCTCGACTCTACGCCGGCAACACGCCAGCACCATGCAGTCCCGGCAACGCTGCGGGCCGGTCGTCGGCAGGCAGTACCGCTGCGCGGCGCTCGGCCTCGGCGTCTCCCGCTGCGGGCAAGGAGGACTGCGCCACATAGGCCGCCAAGGTGTTGCGCCATTCTTCGTTCGACGCGTCCATGGCGCGTCGCATGCGCACCAGCACCCAGCCTGCCGCCCCCACCGTCAAGGCCAGCAAAGCCAGCAGGCCATACACCAGGGACGCCGGGAAATACCCTGCATTCAACTGCTCCACGCGGGCCAGCAAGGCGAGCGTGGCCTGATGGTCCTGCTCGGCCTGCGCGCGCATGCGATCCACGTCCACTTGCAAGGCCTGCATGCGCGCGCTGGCAGTTCCCGCACCGTCCAGCGCGTTGCCCTCTGCGGCCGAAGCCGCTACCGGCGTCAGCGCCGCACCGTCGGATGGAGCCCCTTCGCCCGAGGCGGGTGGCGTGACCAGCGCCGTCAACGGCTCCATCACCAGCCGGGGCTTGGCCGGGCCGGGCGCAGCAGGTGCCGCCACCGGAGCCACCAAGGCGGTGGACGATGCCGACGCCTGTGCGGGGGGCGCTGCTGCGGTCTCGGGCGTCACGGTGGGCGCCGCGCCGGATGGCTCCTGAGGCACCGGCTGCGCCACGCTGGTGGCGGGGGCCGCCACCGCAGTGTCGCGGGATGGGCTGCGCGCAACGGGAGCCACTGCAGGCTTCGCGGCCCGTCTCGCGCCCTTGTGCGTTGCCAGCCCGGTGGCCGACGCCTTGCGCGGCCGCGAAGGCGCCGTCGCGGGTGCAGACAACGCGTCTGCGGCAGCCACGCCACCCGCCCGCGCGGGGAATGCCTCTGCCATCGGCACCTCCCAGGGAATCGCCACTGGCCTTACCCCCGCAGCCACGGCGGCAGGCAGGTCGGCCAGAAAGGTGTATTCGCGCGTCACCCGGCCCGTGCAATGGACAGAGACCTGGGCCGTCAGCACAGGCTCGTCCGCCAGATGGGAGGACTGCACCCGCAGCACAGGGTTGCGCTCGGTGTCGCCCGGCCGCACGCTCACCTGGACACGGCCTGCCGGCACGGCCGCATCGCCGGACACCAGCCGCGCCTGCGGGCACAGGGCGTCCACCGACATGCCGGGGTCCAGCTGGACTTCAAACCCCAGGTCGATGGGCTGCCCCAGCCACACCTTGCCTTGCGGCGCTCCGAGGGACAGGGCTTCAGCCGCCTCGGCCAGCAGCCCCAGGATGACGACGATCAGGGAGTTACGAAGCATCACAACCATCTCCTGTCATTGCAATGAGTTTCTACATGAAACAAAGTACAACGGAAAGAGATGAATGCGCAGATTTCTGCGCCAGGTCACAGCCAGGTCGCGGTCCGGCACATGGCACGGTGAACAACGAACCGTGCGGCCTGCTATCGCTCCAGCCACCACTGGATCACCACCTTGGCCAGGAATCCCAGAAAACCCACTCCCAGGCCCAGGAAGATCACGAACGTGCCAAAGCGTCCGGCCTTCGATTCCCACGCCAGCTGCCCGATGATGAACAGCATGTAGGCAATGAAGGCCCCCACCCCGTAGGTGAGGAAGAAGCCCGAGATCTGCGCCTCGGTAAAGCCAAAAATCACGATGTCCCTCCGGGCGCCCGCACCGGTGCAGCCGGCGCAGCGGGAGCCCCCAGGTCGCGCTCGGGCAGGCTGGATGCATCCACCAGGTCACGGTACGCATGCCAGCTGGCATGGCCCAGCATGGGCATCACGGCGATCAGGCCCAGCAGGAGCGAGCCCAGGCCCAGCAAGGTAAAGCCCAGGATGATGGCAGCCCAGAACGCCATCGGCAGCGGGTTGGTGATGACCGCCTGCCAGCCGGTGAGCACGGCCTGCAGCAGCGTGGCACGGCGGTCCAGCAGCAGCGGCATGGCCACCACGCTGGACGCAAAAATGGGCGCCGCCATGAGGCTGCCCAGCGCCAGCCAGATCTCGAACAACCAGCCGTCGCGCGCCATGACCACATGGCGCAGAAAGTCCAGCGGCGTCTCGATGGGCACCGGCGCCAGCAGGGTGATGAGCGCCGCCGACGTCATGACCCAGCCCGAGGCGGCCAGCGCCAGCAGGGCGCCAAACTGCAGCATGCACCAGTAGTCGCTGCCCCATTTGTTCACATGGCTGTTCTGCCAGTTGAGCCAGGTCTTGAGCACGACGCCCAGGTTGGCGGCCTCGCCACGCTCCAGCGCGCGGCTGAGCGCATACAGGCTGGTGGCCAGCACCGGCGCCACCACCAGAAAACCCGACAACGCACCCGCCAGCAGCCAGAAGCGGTGGTGTGCCAA
>DATLGV010000279.1:0-6437 GCA_035540275.1 Acidovorax sp.
GGTGGTGGAGCGTCAGCCGTTCCTGCTGGACCGCATGCTGGAGAGCGTGTCCGACGTGGTGGGCTACAAGGCCGGAGCCAAGGGGCTGGAGCTGGTCTGCGACGTGGCGGCCGACGTCCCCCCCAACCTCGTGGGCGATGCGCTGCGCCTGGGCCAGATCCTCATCAACTACGCCAACAACGCCATCAAGTTCACGGAGTCTGGCGAGATCAGCATTGCCGTGCGCTTGCTGGAGGAGATGGGCAACCAGGTCCGGCTGCGTTTCGAGGTGCGCGACACCGGCATCGGGCTGACCGACGAGCAAATGGGGCGCCTGTTCCAGAGCTTCCAGCAGGCGGACACTTCCACCACGCGCCGCTACGGTGGCACGGGCCTGGGGCTGGCGATCTGCAAGAGCCTGGCGGAGCTGATGGGCGGCGAGGTGGGCGTGGAGAGCCGTTTTGGCAAGGGCTCCACCTTCTGGGTGTCGGTGCCGCTGGAGCGTGGTGCGCCGGCCCGGGTGCTGCTGCCCCCGCCCGACCTGCGGGGCAGTCGGGTGCTGGTGGTGGACGACAACCACACGGCGGCCACGGTGCTGTCCGACATGCTGCAGGCGATGGGTTTTGTGGTGGAGCAGGCCCATTCGGGCCTGGAGGCGCTGGACCGGCTGCGCGAGTCCATGGCCCAGCACCGGCCGTTTGGCCTGTTGCTGCTGGACTGGCACATGCCCGGCATGGATGGTGTGGAGCTGGCAGGCCACATCCGCAGCCTGGGCATGCCCAAGGTGCCGCAGATGCTGATGGTGACGGCCTACGGGCGCGAGGACGTGATGCGGGCCGCACGTGCGCAGGGCATCGAAACCGTGCTCATCAAGCCCGTCAATGCCTCGCTGCTGTTCGACACCCTGATGCAGCCGCTGGAGGCATCGGGGTCAGAGCGGCGCCGAGCGGCCACCCCTGCCCCTGCGGTCGATGAGCTGCCGCTGGACATCCGGGGTGCCAGCGTGCTGCTGGTCGAGGACAACGAGCTCAACCAGATGGTGGCGATGGAGCTGCTGCTGGACGCGGGCTTCGCCGTGGACGTGGCAGAAAACGGGCAGATCGCCATTGACCATATCGAACGCAAGCACTACGACGCCGTGCTCATGGACATGCAGATGCCCGTCATGGACGGCGAGACGGCCACGCGCCTGCTGCGCGGCAACCCGCGCTACGCGCAGTTGCCCATCATTGCCATGACGGCCAACGCCATGGAGGCGGACCGCCAGCGTTGCTTCGCGGCCGGAATGAACGACCACGTCGCCAAGCCGATCGAGCCTGCGGCGCTGTGGGCGGCGCTGTCCCGCTGGGTCCGTCCGCGCCAGGGGTTGGGCGCGGCGGCGGCACCCGCTCGCAGCAATGCGGCCCCTGCGCAAGCATCGGTCGCGGCCACCCGTGCAGCGGCCGCGGGGTGGCTGCCGGTGGATGTCCCTGACCTGCCGGGGCTGGACACCCCCCTGGGCCTGCAGCGCGCGCTGGGCAAGCCGGGGTTGTACGCCGAGATGCTGCGCCGCTTCGTGCAGGGGCAGGCCCCGGTGCTGGCAGAGCTGCAGCGTGCGCTGGCGGTGCACGACGTGGCGCTGGCCGAGCGCCTGGCCCACACGCTGCGGTCGGTGGCCGCCAACATTGGTGCGCAGGCCGTGTCGGACCGCGCGCAGGCGCTGGAGCATGCCCTGCGCTTTCGCCATGGCAACGAGGCCATCGTGCCCTTGCTGGCCGAGTTGCGCGCTGCGCTGCAGCCGCTGCTGCAGGGGTTGCAGGACTGGGTGTTGCAAGCCGTGCAGGGAGGGGCGACACCTGAGTCAGGTTTGGCACCGGCTGCGGGCGTGCCGGAGGCCGGCATGGCGCCAGCCGAGGCCGAACAGCATTTGCGCCACCTGCTGGAGCAGGACGACCCTGCAGCCACCGAATTTTTCCAACACAATGGCGTGGTGCTCAAGGCTGCGCTGGGCAGCACCTTCCAGGCCGTCGAGAAGCACACCCTGAACTTTGATTTCGAGCAGGCGCTGCAGGCCCTGGCGGCAGTGCCAGGCCCCGAATCTCCGGCCCTCGAAACCCCCTGAACGGCACCTACGCAGGACATTTGCATGGACAAAGCGCCTTTTGCCTCCAGCCCGGCGACCTTGGTGGACAAGCCGATCGCCACCGTGCTCGTGGTGGACGACACGCCCGAGAACCTCACCCTCATGGGCAGTCTGTTGCGCGAGCACTACCTGGTCAAGGTGGCCAATCACGGTGAGAAGGCCCTCAAGATTGCGCAGTCGGGCACGCCGCCCGACCTGATCCTGCTGGACATCATGATGCCCGAGGTGGACGGCTACGAGGTCTGCCGCCGCCTCAAGGCCTCGCCCGCCACGCGCGACATCCCGGTGATCTTTCTCACGGCGCGCTCCGACACCGACGACGAGCGCATGGGTCTGGCCCTGGGCGCCGTGGACTACATCACCAAGCCCATCAGCCCGCCCATTTTGCTGGCGCGCGTCAACACGCATCTGGCGCTCAAGGCCACCGCCGATTTCCTGCGCGACAAAAGCGCCTACCTGGAGCGCGAGGTCGCCATGCGCACGCTGGAGGTGCAGGCCATCCAGGACGTGACCATCATGGCCATGACCTCGCTGGCCGAGACGCGCGACAACGAAACCGGCAACCACATCCGCCGCACCCAGCTGTACATGAAGGCGCTGGCTGAGCGTCTGCGGCATCACCCGCGCTTCGAGCAGGTGCTGACCGACCGCATGATCGAGCTGCTCTACAAGTCGGCCCCGCTGCACGACATCGGCAAGATCGGCATCCCCGACAGCATCCTGCTCAAGCCCGGCAAGCTCACGGTGGAGGAGTTCGAGGTCATGAAGACCCACACCACGCTGGGCCGCAATGCGATCGAAGAAGCCGAGCGGCGCCTGGGCATGCGCGTGGCGTTCCTGAGCGTGTCCAAGGAGATCGCTTACAGCCACCAGGAAAAGTGGGACGGCTCCGGCTACCCGCAGGGGCTGGCCGGAGATGCCATCCCGGTGTCGGCCCGCCTGATGGCCGTGGCCGACGTGTACGACGCGCTCATCAGCAAGCGCGTGTACAAGCCCGCGTTTTCGCACGACCAGGCCTGCAGCACCATCGTGCGCGGCAAGGGCACGCACTTCGACCCGGACATGGTGGATGCATTTGTGGACATCGCGGAAGACTTCCGCAGCATCGCGCAGAAGTACCCGGACCCTGGATAGAGGGCAACCCCCTGAGCGACTTCGTCGCTTCCCCCTTCTTTCAAATGGCTGCGCCATTCGGGAAGGAGGACGCAGCCAGTGCGGCGGGGCGGCCCTTGCACGGCTGCCCTGGTGTGGGTTGCGCCCACTGCGCGGTCCTGCTACGAGACCCGCCTAGGGGGCATCGTGCGCAGGTTCCGTCGCTGGGTGTGGGGATGGATTTAGAACGGCGCGTCTTCGCCCTTGCCTGCTTCGGCTTGGGGTCCCGCCGATCCGGCTGCATCTGCAGCGCCTTCGGTCTCTGGAGTGTTGTTGGCTTCGGGCGCGTCAGCAGTAGCCGCTTGGCGCACAGCCGCCTTGTCGCCAGCGCTCGCAAACTTGCTGTACTTGCCCAGGATGGGCACCAGCTGGCCGTACACGCGGGGGTTGCCCGCCAGGCACTCGCGCTGCTCCAGGAAGTCGGCCTCGCCCGTGAAATTGCCCACCAGGCCGCCCGCCTCGGTCACCAGCAGCGAGCCCGCTGCCACGTCCCAGATCGACAGGCCGGTTTCAAAGAAACCGTCGGTGAAGCCCGCAGCCACATAGGCCAGGTCCAGCGCGGCGGCGCCAGGGCGGCGCAGGCCGGCGGTGCGCTGCATCACGTCGGCCATCATGTTCAGGTAGCTCTTGAAGTTGTCGCCCGGGCGGAAGGGGAAGCCCGTGGAGATCAGGCAGTCCTTGAGCTGGGTGCGCTTGCTCACACGGATGCGGCGCTCGTTCAGGAAGGCTCCGCGGCCCTTGGTGGCGGTGAACAGGTCGTTGCGGGTGGGGTCGTACACCACAGCCTGCTCGATCTTGCCCTTGACGGCCAGCGCGATGCTGATGCAGTACACGGGGAAGCCGTGGATGAAGTTGGTGGTGCCGTCCAGCGGGTCGATGATCCAGACGAACTCCGAATCCCTGGCGCCGTATTCCTTGCCCGACTCTTCGGCCAGGATGCCGTGGCCGGGGTAGGCCGTCAGCAGCGTCTCGATGATGATCTTTTCGGAGGCATGGTCCACCTCGGTCACAAAGTCGTTGATCTGCTTTTGCGAGATCCGCACCGATTCCACGTCCAGGGCCGCGCGGTTGATGATGGCGCCGGCGGCGCGTGCAGCCTTGATGGCCACGTTGAGCATGGGGTGCAGAGTAGACGACATAAATTGTGGTGGTTGGCAGCGCACGGCCAGGGCGGCGCGGGCGTCTGCGTACAGGATGAGCGGGGAGGTCGGGCCCGACCCGGCGATGCGGGCGGCGACAATAGAGGGCGGGATTTTACCCGCAGTGCCCTTTTTTGCCTAACCGGCCGCATTCTCCCTCTCGCCCCGCCCGTCCATGAAGACCCGTTTTGTTCTGATCAACACCAGCCACGCCGGCAATGTGGGCGCTGCTGCCCGCGCCATGAAAACCATGGGGTTTGACGACCTGGTGCTGGTGGCCCCACGCTGGGCCAACGTGCTGCGGCGCGAGGAAACCATCCAGCGCGCCAGCGGCGCCCTGGATGTGCTGAACAACGCCCGCATCGTCGCCACGCTGGACGAGGCCCTGGACGGTATGAGCCACCTGTGCGCCACGGCCATGACGCCCCGCGACTTCGGCCCGCCCACGGCCGCACCGCGCGCCCACTTTGAAGCGCTATTAAAAAATGAGCTGCTCAGGCGCGAAGCACTTGAACAAGAGGCTCAAAACCCTCAAAACCCTCAAAACGTAGCCAACGACACCGCTGCAGACCCGGGCGTGGCCCCGCAGGCCGGCGTGGCCTTTCTCTTCGGCTCCGAGCGGTTTGGCATGACCAACGAGGACGTGTACCGCTGCCACGTGGCGTTGTCGATTCCCACCAACCCCGGCTTTGGCTCGCTCAACCTGGGCGCGGCCATCCAGGTGATCGCCTACGAATGGCGCCAGGCGCTGGGCGGCTTTGCGGTGCAGGACGCCACCCCGCCGCGTGCGCTGGCAGACGCGGCGCAAGTGGCGGGCATGCTGGGCCACTGGGAGCAGGCGCTCACCTCCATCGGCTTTCTGGACCCGGCCGCGCCCAAGAAGCTCATGCCCCGCCTTAACCAGCTTTTCAACCGCGCGCAGCTCAGCCCCGAGGAAATCCACATCTTGAGAGGTGTCGCCAAAGCCATGATCGAGACGGCGCAGGCGAAACGATAGACTGTCTAGCCCATTTACAAATAACCACAACAACCAATGCTCGTCCGCCTGCGCTCCGATATCCAGTGCATCCTCGACCGCGATCCTGCCGCGCGCAGCACGTGGGAGGTGATCACCTGTTATCCGGGCCTGCACGCGATCTGGCTGCACCGCCCGGCGCACTGGTGCTGGCACCATGGCCTCAAGTGGCTGGGGCGCTTCATCTCGCACTTTGCGCGCTGGTTCACCGGCATCGAGATCCACCCCGGCGCCAAGATCGGCGAGCGCGTGTTCTTCGACCACGCCATGGGCGTGGTGGTGGGCGAGACCGCCGAGATCGGCGACGGCTGCACCATTTACCAGGGCGTGACACTGGGCGGCACCTCGCTGTACAAGGGCACCAAGCGCCACCCCACGCTGGGCAAGGACGTGGTGGTGAGCGCGGGCGCCAAGGTGCTGGGCGGCTTTGAGGTGGGCGACGGCGCCAAGATCGGTTCCAACGCCGTGGTCATCAAGCCGGTGCCTGCAGGCGCCACGGCGGTGGGCATACCGGCGCGCATCATCCCGTCCAAAGAGGGCCAGAGTGCCGACGTGACCGAATCCCAGCCGGCGCGCAAGTTCACCGCCTATGGCATTACGCAGGAAGACGACCCGCTGTCCCAGGCCATGCGTGGCTTGATTGACAACGCCTCATCGCAAGAGCATCAGATTGCGCTGCTGTGGCAAGCCATCGAAAAACTCTCGGCCGCCAACCAGCAGGCCAAAGACTGCGTGCCTTGCGACGCGGCGATCAAGGAACAGTTCGAGGCGGGCAAGCTCAACGAGCTGGTGGGCAAGTAGCCACTGGCAGCAGGCGGTCTGCCTCCCCGGTCCGGGCTTGTCAAGCCTTGATGTACAGGTTGATCGCCGCCCGATCGTCGTCTCCGAGCCCGTCGGTGCTCATGCCCAGCTGAAATCCTCCGCCGTTGCTGCTGAGGATGCTGTAGCGCACCGTGCCCTGCACGGTCATCGGTCTTCTGCCGTTCGGGGGGGCAGGCAAAAAGAAGTGCACGGTGCATCGCGTCTGCAG
>DATLGV010000280.1:0-6762 GCA_035540275.1 Acidovorax sp.
CTATCGCACGCTGAACAAGGTGGACACCCTGACCGCCAGCAACGCACTGCGGCGGCTGCGCGACGCGGGCCTGTTCAGCCAGCAAGGCCGCGGATCGGCAACGTGGTACCAACCTACAGTCCTGTTGTTGGGTGAGGGACATTCGCCGGGTGAGCCCGAAGGCTTATCAGGTAAGTCGGAGGCGTTGTCTAGCAACCCAGACCCGTTATCTAGCAAGCCGGGGGATTTGTCTAGCAAGCCGGACCCCGCGCGCGCAGCCTTGTTGAACGAGTTGCCCGGCCACGTGGCGGCCCGCGTGGGCGCCATGGGTCAGCGGCACCCGCCAGAGCGTGTGCGAGATCTGGTGGCCGAGCTGTGCCAGTTGCGTGCCTGGCGGGTCGATGAGCTAGCCCTCCTGCTGCAGCGCAATCCCGAGTCCATCCGCCAGAACTACTTGCGCCCGCTCTTGGCGCAGCAGCGCATTGCCATGACGTTGCCACAAACGCCCCATTCGCCCCAGCAGGCTTATCGCAGTGCCCCGGTGAGTGCAACCCCCTCAGCCCCACCCCGTCCATGACCACCCTCACCCTCAAGTCCTACCAGCAATCGGCCCTGGACGCCCTGGCCACCTATGCCCGCGCTGCGCGCATCCAGGGCCCGGCTACTGCCTTTGCCCAGCACGCGGGCCGCGCCTACAACGCCGATGCCTTTGGCCCCGATGTGCCCTGTGTGTGCCTGCGCATTCCCACCGGCGGGGGCAAGACGGTGCTGGCCGCGCACGCGGTGCCGCTGCTGGCGACTGAGTGGCGCGGCACCGATGCGCCCGTGGCCGTGTGGCTGGTGCCCAGCGACACCATTCGCACCCAGACGCTGAAGGCGCTGCAAACCAGCGGCCACCCCTACCGCGAGGCGCTGGAGGCGGTGTATGGCCTGGGCTTGCGCGTGTGTTCGCTGGACGATGTGGCCCAGGTGCCCGCGCCGCAGTGGGGGCGGCAGGCGGTGGTGATTGTTGTGGCCACCATCCAGAGCTTTCGCATCGACGACGCGGGGCAGCGCAATGTGTACAGCTTTACCGAGGCGTTCGAGCCGCACTTCAAGTACGCCCTGGCCCAGGGCAAGGGCGCCGAGGGTGGGCGCGACTTGGCCTGCTTGCACGCACTGCCCGATGCAGTGGTCACGCCCGAAGACGTGGCGCAAGACCCCACCGGCATCCTGGCCGGCTTTGTGGGCCAGCCGCGCTGGAGCCTGGCCAACTGGCTGGCGCTGCACCGCCCCATCGTCATCGTGGACGAGGCGCACAACACCAAGACGGACAAGAGCTTTACGGCGCTGCAGCGGCTCAACCCCTCGTGCATTCTGGAGCTGACGGCCACGCCGATTGAGGCGCGCACCAATGTGCTGTATCACGTGAGCGCGCAAGAGCTGGCGGCCGAGAACATGATCAAGCTGCCCATCGTGCTGGCCGAGCACCCCGAGGGCTGGCCTGCCGCCGTGTTTGGCGCGGTGCAGACGCAGCGCAAGCTCGAAGCCGAGGCCCTGAAGGACGAGGCCGAGGGCCACGGCTATGTGCGACCCATCGTGTTGTTCCAGGCGCAAAACGTGGGCGACGAGATGCCGCCCGAGGCGCTGCGCAGCTACCTGATCCACGAGCTGAAGCTGCCCGAGGCCCAGGTGGTGGTGGCCACCGGCACCACGCGGGGGCTGGAAGACCTGGACCTGGCGGCGCGCAATTGCCCCGTGCGCTTCATCATCACCGTGCAGGCCCTGCGCGAGGGCTGGGACTGCCCCTTTGCCTACGTGCTGTGCAGCCTGCAAAAGCTGAGCAGCGCCACGGCGGTAGAGCAACTGCTGGGCCGCGTGCTGCGCATGCCCTATGCCCAGCGGCGCGGGCGTGAGGCGCTGAACCGGGCCTATGCCCATGTGTGCGCGGCAGAGTTCTCCGCCGCAGCCCACGCGCTGGCCGACCGGTTGATCCACCACATGGGCTTTGAGGCGCTGGATGTGGCGTCGATGATTGCCCAGCCCGCCACGCTGCCGCTGTTCGGCGGCGATGAATTGGAGTCAAATCAGCTTCCAGCGCTTGTGCAGCAGTCGCCAATAGCTACTAATTTTGAAGCACTGCAGGCCACACCCGAGCTGCTGGCCCTGCCCGGTGTGCAGGTCAAGACGATTGCCGGAGCCGAACAGGTAGTGGTGGCCGGGCACATTGGCCAAGAGGCCGAGGCGCTGATGCTGGCCCAGGTGCGCGGCCCCAAAAAGCAGGAGCAACTGCGCGAGCAGGTGGCCCAGCACAACGCCCTGGTGGCCGCGCAACTGGCACCCGCCGCACGCGGCGTGCCCTTTGCGCCGCTGCCCACCCTGGCCTACCGCGAAGACGCCCAGGCCCCGCTGTGGCCGCTGGAGCGCGAGGCCGTGCTCGAAGCGGTGGAGCTGGACTTGCTGAGCCCGCAGGCCGTGCAGCTGCCGGGCTTTCACGTGATGCAAGAGTCGGACGTGTTCGAAATCAGCCTGAGTGCGGATGCCCGCATCACGCTGCGCCGCACCGACGTGGACCAGATGGCCATGGATTACGGTAGCAGCTCCATCAGCGCCGAAGACCTGGTGCGCTGGCTGGACCAGTCGCTGTTCAAGCAACTGCACGAGCTGACACAAACCCAGCGCCGCACCTATTTGGCGGCGGTGGTGAACGACCAATTGCACCGCTGCGGCGTGCCGCTGGTGGTGCTGGCGCAGGCGCGGTTCCAGTTGGCGCAAAGCATCACCACCCACTTTGGCGATCTGCGCGATGCCGCCGCCAAGCAGCAGTTTCGGCAACTGGTGCTGCAGGCGGGCAGTGAGGGTGCCTGGCTGGTGGAGCCCGACTGGGCGCACCCGCATGTTTTTGAACCGGGGCGCTACCCTGCGCCGGTGCTGTCGCGCTACGCGGGGCGCTACCAGTTCACCAAGCACTACTTTCCGGTGCTGGCCGATTTGAAAGATGGCGGCGAAGAGTTTGCGTGCGCGCAGTTGCTGGACAAGCACCCGCAGGTCAAGCACTGGGTGCGCAACCTTGACACCGCCCCCTGCGGCTTTGGCCTGCCCACGTCGCGTGGGCGCTTTTACGCCGACTTTGTGGCCGAGCTGGTGGATGGCCGCGTGGCGCTGCTCGAATACAAAGGCGCGCATTTGCTGAACGATCCGTATGAGATCGAAAAGAGCCAGGTGGGCGCGCTGTGGGCGCAAACCAGCGCCGGGCGAGCAGTGTTTGGCTGGCTGACCAAGCAGCAAGGTGGCAGAACCCTGGCGCAGCAACTGGACGCGGTGCTGGCATGACGCAGCCGCCGAGTGCATTGCCATCTGCGGCCGGCCCCCGCCCCATCGACATCGCGCTGCTCATCAGCGTGTTCGTCGTGGCGGCCTGCGGCCTGCTGTACGAGCTGGCTGCAGGCGCGCTGGCGTCCTATGTGCTGGGCGACTCGGTGCTGCAGTTCAGCACCATCATCGGCACCTACCTGTTCGCCATGGGCGTGGGCTCGTGGCTGTCGCGCTACTTCGAGCGGCAGCTGCCAGCGCACTTCCTGCGCATCGAGCTGCTGGTGGCGCTGATCGGGGGGCTGCTGCCCGCCACGCTGTTCCTGGCCAATGCCTATGCGCCAGGGTCGTTCCGGTTTCTGCTGTACGGCATGGTGCTGGTGGTGGGCACGCTGGTGGGGCTGGAGATTCCGCTGGTCATGCGCATCCTCAAGCGCAACGTGGTGCTCAAGGACCTGGTCTCGCAGGTGCTCACGTTCGACTACCTGGGCGCGCTGGCGGTGTCGCTGGCGTTTCCGCTGCTGCTGGTGCCGCACCTGGGGCTCATCCGCACGGGCCTGCTGTTCGGGCTGATGAACGCGGCCGTGGCGCTGTGGGCGGTGTGGCTGTTCCGGCATGAGCTGCGGCGCCTCCAAGCCCACCTGGCCGCCTGCCTGCTGGTCGTGGGCCTGCTGCTGGCGGGGCTGGCGGGGGCCGAGCAGATCACGAGTTTGGCCGAGGACAAGTTCTACCAGGACCGCATCATCTTCACCACGGCCACGCCCTACCAGCGCATCGTGGTCACGCAGGGCCGCTATGGCCACCGGCTGTACCTCAACGGCAACCTGCAGTTCTCCGAGTCCGACGAATACCGCTACCACGAGGCCCTGGTGCACCCCGCCATGGCCGCGCACGGGGCGCCCAGGCGGGTGGCGGTGCTGGGCGGCGGCGATGGCATGGCGGTGCGCGAGATCCTCAAATACCCCTCGGTCGAGTCCGTCACCCTGGTCGAGCTGGATCCGGCCATGACCCGCATCTTCAGCGAGAACCCCACGCTGGCAAAGCTCAACGGCAACGCGCTGCAAAACCCCAAGGTGACCATCGTCAACACCGATGCCTTTGGGTGGCTGCAGCAGGGTACGGACCTCTTTGATGTGATCGTGGTGGACTTTCCCGACCCCACCAACTTCTCCATCGGCAAGCTCTACACCAACAGCTTTTATGCGCTGCTGGACAAGCGGCTGGCGGCCAGTGGCTACGCCGTGGTGCAGACCACCTCGCCGCTGGTGGCGCGCCAGAGCTTCTGGACGGTGGTGCAGACCATCGAATCCGTGGGCCTCTCGACAGCGCCGTACCACGCCCATGTGCCCAGCTTTGGCGAGTGGGGCTATGTGATTGCCAGCCGCAGGCCCTGGCGCCTGCCCGATGCCTTGCCCCCGGGGCTGCGGTTTTTGAGCACCCCGTCGCTGCCGCTGCTGTTCGACTTTCCGCTCGACATGGCGCGGGTGCCGGCCGATGTGAACCGCCTGTCCAACCAGGCGCTGGTGCATACCTACGAGCGGGAATGGGGTAAGGTCGTGGCCCACTGACAAAGGCCCACCCACCATGCAGCGCCGCCAATTTCTAGCCACCTCCGCCGCTGCTGCCCTGGGGCTTTCGGGGTGTGACGAAGCGCCGCGCACCTTGCATGGTGGCTTCACCGGCATCGACATCGAGCGCGGCCATGCGCTGCGCGATCTGCTCAAGGCCGGCACCCTGCCCCCACCCGCCGTGGTGCGCCGGACGCGGGTGGTCATCGCCGGCGGCGGGGTGGCCGGGCTGGCAGCGGCGCGGTCGCTGCGGCACGCGGGGATCGACGACTTGGCCCTGCTCGAACTCGAAGACACCGCCGGAGGCAACAGCCGCGGCGGCAGGGTGGGCGGCCTGCCCTGCCCGCAGGGCGCGCACTACCTGCCCGTGCCCGGCGACGACGCGCGCGAGGTGCAGGACCTGCTGGAAGAACTGGGCCTGCGCCAGCGCGTGGCCGGGCGCTGGCAGTACGACGAACGCCACCTGTGCCACAGCCCGCAGGAGCGCCTGTTCTTTGAAGGCGAGTGGCAGGAGGGCCTGCTGCCCGTGCAGGGCGTGGGCGAGGCCACGCTGGCGCAGTACCGCCGCTTTGCACAGGCGGTGGAGCGTGAGTCGAAGGCCGCGCGGTTTGCCATGCCCGCACTCAAGCTGTGGAACGCCAGGCGCCCGCTGGCGCCCAGCCAGCAGGCGCTCGATGCCATGACCTTTGCCGCCTGGCTGGCGCAGGAGGGGCTGGACGATGCCCGCCTGCGCTGGTACCTGGACTACTGCTGCCGCGACGACTACGGCGCCGGGGCCGACCGCGTCTCGGCCTGGGCGGGCATCCACTACTTTGCCAGCCGCCACGGTTTTCATGCGCCCGGCGAGGCCGTGGACGAAGCCCGCGAAAGCGTGCTCACCTGGCCCGAGGGCAATGGCTGGATCACCCGGCGCCTGGCCGAGCCGCTGGCCAACGCCGCCCACGGCGGCGGCCAGCTGCGCACCGGCACCAGCGTGCTGCGCATTACCGAAGGCCGCCACGGCGTGGAGGTGGATGCGTTCAACCACGCCACCGACAGCGTGGAGCGCTGGCAGGCGCCACGCTGCATCGTGGCGCTGCCCGTCTTCGTGGCAGCGCGCGTGGTGCAGAACCCGCCCGCCTTCCTCACCGGGGCGGCCCAGCGCCTGTCGTGGGCGCCCTGGCTGGTGGCCAACATCCACATCCACAGCCCGCTCACCGACCGCCCCGGCGCCGCGCCAGCCTGGGACAACGTCCTGTACGCCGACCCCACGGCGGGCGGCCTGGGCTATGTCAACGCCGGCCACCAGCGCCTGGACACCCGCGCCACCTTGGCCGGCCCCACCGTGCTCACCTACTACCAGGCGCTGGGCGACCTGGCGGACGGCCGCCAGCAACTGGCCACCCAGCCCTGGCAGCACTGGGCCGACGCCGCCCTGGCCGCCCTGGCGGTGCCCCACCCCGACCTGCGCCAGCGCGCCACGCGCGTGGACATCACCCGCTACGGGCACGCCATGTCCATCCCCACACCGGGTTTGCAGCAGTTTTTGAGCCAGATCGGCCTGGAGCGCAGGTCTTTCGTGCCCAAGATGCTATCAAATGGTGAGCGCGCCGCCTGGCTGCCCACGCCCACCACCGCACGGCTGGCGTTTGCGCATGCCGACTGGTCGGGGTATTCGGTGTTTGAAGAGGCCTTCACGCGCGGGCACGGCGCGGGGCTGGTGGCCGCCGCTGGCTGAGGTCCTAGCCGCGCTGCCTGTCCCACCATAGCCCCAGGCACAGCGCAACGCCCACGGCGTACAGCAGCCAGGTGGCCGGGACGACATAGGGATAAAACATCAACGCCACGCCCCACCAGCATCCGGGCGTTGAAACCGGCATTTCATGGCGCCGTCACATGGCGGCGGCATCTTCCACGGTTTTGGCTCACTTCACCTCCACCACCA
>DATLGV010000281.1:0-3267 GCA_035540275.1 Acidovorax sp.
CGCGTGGCCATTCCGGCCGGTGTGCCGCTGGGCGCCGGCCAGCAGACGCCCCGGTTGCGTTCGGTGCTCGACGGCCTGCTCGAAGACCGCGTGCTGGACGATGCCAGCCAATTGCACTTTGCGCTGGAACCCGGCGCACAAAGCCGTGCGCAGGCTGGCGAGCCGGTGTGGGTGGCCGTGTGCGACCGCGCCTGGCTGCGCGAACACCTGCAGGCGCTGGAGGCCGCAGGCCGCCGTGTGGCCCGCGTGGTGCCCGAATTTGCCCCCGGCCCCACGGCCAGCGGCCAGCCCGAGCTGTGCGCACTGGGCACGCCCGAAGAGGCCTACGTGGTGCTCACCGGCCATGGCGCCGACCAGGGTGTGGCGGTGCTGCCGCTGACCCCCATGGCCCTGACGCTGGCGCGTACCGGTTTGCCGGCCGCCGACGCTGGCGACGACCAGGCCCTCATGGTCCGCGCCGAGCCCGCCGTGGCCGCGCTGGCCGAACGCACCCTGGGCCAGCAAGGCCAGCGCATTGCCCTGCACACCACCAGCCAGCGCGCACTCGATGCCGCCCGTGGCGACTGGGATCTGGCGCAGTTCGACCTGTCCAGCACCAGCAGCACCCGCGCGCTGCGCAAGGTGGGCAGCGCGCTGAGCGCGGCGCTGTACGCCCCGCAGTGGCGTGCCGCCCGCTGGGGCGCTGGCGTGCTGGTGGCGGCGCACCTGGTGGGGCTCAACGCCTGGGCCTGGCAAGAACGGCAGGCACTGACTGCCAAGCAGGCCAGCGTGCGCAACACCCTGACCCAGACCTTTCCCAAGGTGCAGGTGGTCGTCGATGCGCCGGTGCAGATGGAACGCGAGCTCGCCCAGCTGCGGCAGGCCGCCGGCAGCGTGTCGGCCCGCGACCTGGAGCCCCTGCTGGCAGCGGCCGGTGCGGCCCTGCCCGATGGCCGCCTGCCCAACAGCATCGAATACACCCCTGGCGAGCTGCGCCTGCGCGGCGTGACGCTGGCGCCCGATGAAGAATCCGTGGTGTCTGGCCGCCTGCAAGCCGCCGGCTACCGCGCCCGCGTGGACGATGGCAGCCTGTTGCTGCGCACCGAGGTGAGCCCATGACCCAACCCTCCGCCCTCCAGGACCGCTGGAAAGCCCTGGCGCCCCGCGAGCAGAACCTGGTGCTGGCCGCCGGCACGGTGGTGGCACTGGCACTGCTGTGGTGGGTGGCCGTCGCCCCCGCACTCGGCACCTTGCGCGCCGCGCCCGCGCGGCACGCCGCACTCGACGCCCAGCTGCAGCGCATGCAAGGCCTGCAGGCCGAGGCCCAGCAGCTGCAGGCCACGCCCGCCACCAGCCCCGGCGATGCCGTGGGCGCGCTGCGCACCGCCCTCACACAGCGCCTGGGCAGCACGGCCCAGCTCAACGTGGCGGGCGACCGCGCCACGGTCACGCTCAAAGGCGCATCGGCCGACGCGCTGGCCCAGTGGCTGGCCCAGGCCCGCAGCAACGCCCGCGCCACGCCGCTGGAAGCACGCCTGACCCGCAGCGCAGCCCCGGCTGCTGCGGCTGCGCCCACCGGCAATGCCCCCGTCACCCTGGGCAGCACGCCCGTGGCCATGCCCCGCTGGGATGGCACCGTGGTGCTGGCCCTGCCCGCCGCCCCGGCCCGCTGACCGCCCTGAACACCCCCATCGTGGCCCGCAACCTCCGTCCGACACGCCCTGCGACCCGCTCCGTCCCCCGCACGGCGTGGGGCTGGGCGTGTGCCGGTGCGCTGGCCGGCGTGCTGCCCGCCGTGGTGGCCTTTGCGCCCGCGCACTGGCTGGCCGGCGGCGTGGCCCGCGCCACCCAGGGGCAGGTGCTGTTGCTGCAGCCACGCGGCACGGTATGGACCGGATCGGCCCAGCTGGTGCTGACCGGTGGCCAGGCCAGCAAGGACAGTGCCGCCCTGCCCGGCCGGGTGGACTGGCAGCTGCGCCCCACCTGGGGCGGGCTGCGTGCCCGGCTGCAAGCGGGCTGCTGCACCCCGGAGCCCCTGCAGGCCCAGGTGCACCTGCGCTGGGCCGGCCCGCAAATCACCTTCGCCGACGGCCAGAGCCAGTGGCCCGCCGCGTTGCTGGCGGGCCTGGGCACCCCCTGGAACACACTGCAGCCGCAGGGCCAGCTGGCTCTGCAGACCCGGGCGCTGGCCGTGCAATGGGCCGCTGGCCGCATGGTGCTGTCGGGCCAGGCCCAGCTGGATGCGCGGGCCATGTCCTCGCGCCTGTCCACCCTGCGCCCCATGGGCAGCTACCGGCTGGTGCTGCAGGGCGGCGAGGTGCCTGCGCTCGCCCTCAGCACGCTCGACGGTGCCTTGCAACTGAGCGGCAGCGGCCAGTGGGTGGGCAACCGCCTGCGCTTTGCGGGCGAGGCCAGCGCCGCCCCCGAGCGGGAGGCCGCGCTGTCCAATCTTCTGAACATCATCGGACGGCGCAATGGCGCGCGCTCCATCATCACCGTGGGTTGAATCTATGACTTTCCTGTTTGCTCCACGCCTGCGCTTTACTCTCAAAACAATAGCTGCCAGCGCAATACTTACCTGCGCTAGCGGCCAGATTGGCGCCCAAACGGCGGGGGACACCCGCACCGGCAGCGTGCGCCCCAGCGAACCCGTCACGCTCAACTTTGCCAATGCCGAGATCGAGGCGGTGGCCCGCACCATGGCCACCATCACCGGCCGCAACGTGGTGGTGGACCCGCGGGTGAAAGGCCAGCTCAACCTGGTGACCGAGCGCGCCGTGACACCCGCCGCCGCGTTCCAGCAGTTCCTGGCCGCACTGCGGCTGCAGGGCTTCACGGTGGTGGAGGCAGCCGGCCTGTACAAGGTGGTGCCCGAAGCCGACGCCAAGCTGCAGGGCGGCAGCGTGAGCGTGGTGCAGGGCAACGCGGGCAGCGCGCCTGGCGGCGGGCAGATCGTCACGCAGATCTTCAAGCTCAACTTCGAAAACGCGGCCAATCTGGTGCCGGTGCTGCGCCCGCTGATCAGCCCCAACAACACCATCAACGTGAACCCCGGCAACAACTCGCTGGTGATCACCGACTACGCCGACAACCTGCAGCGCCTGGCGCGCATCGTGGCGGCCATGGATGTGTCCAACGCCAGCGATGTGGAGGTGATTCCGCTCAAGAACGCCATCGCGAGCGACATGGCACCGCTGGTGACGCGCCTGATCGACGGCGGCAGCACCCCCGGCGGCGCGGCCGCTGCGGCCGCGCCCGGCCAGGCCGACACCGCGTTCAAGACCACCC
>DATLGV010000282.1:0-15024 GCA_035540275.1 Acidovorax sp.
GCGCCTGCAAAGCCTGGTGCAGCGCCTGGACGATGCTCTGGGCGACGACGGGCGCTTGCTGTAGGGGCCTGGTGTAGGCTGGTGTACGGCTGATGTGCCGAGGCACACCGCTCCTCTTGCCCGTCCGTCACAGCCGCTTGCGGGCTTTACATGCCCCCCAGCCATCGGCACCCGCTGGCAACATCTACAATGGGTGGGTCTGCGAAGCTGTCGGGCTTTATATTTCCTTGAACCAATGCTCATTGAGCTCGGGCTTGGTACATCGTCCGGTGAGCGTGATCATCTCGCGTCAGATGAACCCAACGCCAGGCTGCCCTCGCCCACCTGAACCCCCGGTTCAGGATGAGAGTTCGGTGGCATTCGCAGACACCCTCTTGCTCATGCCCTGTCACCCCAGGCATCCACTGCGGCGTCTGTGACAGGGCATTGTCTTGTGCCTCTGCGCGTGCCCTGCTTTTCTTTCCTTCTTGACTGACATCCCGCCATGCTGGACTCCCTGCTGATTGTTGAACTCGGTGTGCTCGGCCTGGCCACAGGCTTTCTGGCAGGTCTGCTGGGCATTGGCGGGGGCATGCTGCTGGTGCCTTTCCTGACCTACATCCTGGGCGCACGGCAGGTGGCGCCTGACCTGGCAGTGAAGATGGCGATTGCCACGTCCATGGCCACCATCATGTTCACCTCCATCTCCAGCGTGCGGGCCCACCACCGGCGCGGGGCGGTGCGGTGGGACATCGTCACGCGCCTGGCGCCCGGCATCGTGCTGGGCGGGTTCGTCGCCAGCCTGGGGGTGTTTGCGCTGCTCAAGGGCTCGTTTCTGGCGATCTTCTTTGCACTGTTCGTGAGCTTCTCGGCCACGCAGATGTTTCTGGACAAGAAGCCTGCGCCCACCCGCCAGATGCCCGGCGGCGCGGGCCAGGTGGCGGCGGGTGGCGTGATCGGATTTCTGTCGGGCCTGGTCGGCGCGGGCGGCGGCTTTGTCAGCGTGCCCTTCATGACCTGGTGCAATGTGCCCATCCACAACGCGGTGGCCACCAGCGCTGCGCTGGGTTTTCCGATTGCGCTGGCCAACGTGATCGGCTACGCCATTGGCGGCCAGAACGTGAGCGGCTTGCCGTCTGCGTCCCTGGGCTACATCTGGCTGCCGGCGCTGGGGGTGATTGCCAGTTGCAGCGTGCTCACGGCCCCGCTGGGAGCCAAGGCGGCGCACAACCTGCCAGTCAAGCAGCTCAAGCGCGTATTCGCGTCGCTGTTGTTTGGCCTGGCGGCGTACATGCTGTGGAAGGGCGTTTCGGCCGCCTGAGGCCGACGCAGAGGCGGACTCGCGGCAGTCCACCTTGTCACCCTATCAAAGCGTCGGCGCTTCAGGTGCTCAGAGGCCGGTGGCGCCCTTGGGCCTTGAGCGGCAGGGGCTTTCTCAGCATGGCGCGGAACTGGTCTGCAGGCAACCCCGGCGCGCACAGAAAGCCCTGGTAGTGCTCGCACTGCATTTGCTGCAGCACCGCCTGCTGGGTTTCGGTCTCCACCCCTTCGGCCACCACTTCGATGTGCATGGCGCGGCCCATGCTGATGATGGCGCTGACGATGGCCCGGTCGCCGTCGTCGTCGGGCAGGCCACGCACAAAAGACTGGTCGATCTTGAGCTTGTGGATGGGGAGTTTCTTCAAATAGGCCAGGCTCGAATAGCCGGTGCCGAAATCGTCGATAGCCAACCCAATGCCCAGGTCAGCCAACACGCGCAGACGCTGCTCCATCTCCTGCGCGTCCTGCAGCAGGATGGTTTCCGTCAGCTCGAGCTCCAGCAAGGTGGGGGGGAGCTGGTGTACGGCCAGCAGGCGCGTGATGCGGTCCACAAAGTCGGGCTGGCGAAACTCGAGCGCTGACACGTTCACCGAAATCATGATGGGCGTGCCGCTGTGCATCCAGAGTGCGGCCTCGCGCACCGCCTGCTCCATCACCCAGGCGCCCAGGGTCACGATGTAGCCCGATTCTTCGGCCAGGGGTATGAACACGCCGGGCGACACCGCACCCAGCTCGGCATCCGTCCAGCGCAGCAGCGCCTCGGCGCCTGCGATGCGCCCGGTCGCCATGTTGACCTGGGGCTGGTAGTGCACCGCCATGCGCTGCAGGCCCAGCGCCTGGCGCATCGCATGCTCCATCTGCATGCGCGCCAGCAGGTTGGCGTTCATCTGCGGCTGGTAGAAGCCGTAGCTGCCGCGCCCCCGCTCCTTGACCCGGTACATCGCGGTGTCGGACTGCTTGATGAGGTCGTCGAGGGTGGTGCCGTCTTGCGGATACAGCGCAATGCCAATGCTGCACTGGATCGAAAAACCCATGCTGTCGAGCATGAAGGGCTTGAGCATGTCGTCCAGAATCCGGCGCGCCACGCTCTCGGCCACCGATGCATCGCCGCCGTGCAGATAGATGACAAACTCATCGCCACCCAAACGGCACAGCATGTCGGTTTGCCGCAAACAGGTCTGCAGGCGCTCAGCCACCAGTTGCAGCACCCGGTCACCAAACGGATGCCCCAGGGAGTCATTGATGATCTTGAAGCGGTCCATGTCCAGGAAAAGGATCGCAAAGCCGGTGTCGCTCTGGCGCGCTCCCTGGATGGCCGTATCCACACGCTGCGACAGCAGCAAGCGGTTGGGCAGTCCGGTCACAGCACATCGCTGTAGGCCAGCTCTTCAATGCGCTTTTGCGCCGCATGCTGCAGCGTGAGGTCACGCATGAAGCCAATGCTCTGCACCAGCCGCCCTTCGTCGTCACGCAGTGCGACCCAGGACAGCTGGACCGCACAGTACGCGCCGTTGTCACGGGGCAACCACAGTTCGCCCTCCCAGAAGCCATCCTGGGCCCAGCCTTGCAGCACCTGCTCCATGAACGAGGCATCCGAGCCGCCGCCGAACAGCGAGGCCGCCACACAGCCTTCGAAATCCTTGGCACTGGGCCCCACCAGGCGCTCGCACCCCGGGTTCATGCGCATGATGTGGTGCTGGCTGTCTGCGATGAAGATCGCATCCAGGCTGGATTCGAACACACGCGCTGCCAGGCGCAGGCTGGCCTGGATCTCCGTCTGGCGGGTGATGTCCCGGAACGAATACACCCGCCCCACCGCACGGCCCTGATTGAACTGGGGCACCGTGCGCATCTCCAGCACCACGCCATTGCGCAGTGCGACGATGTCCGTGCTCTCCTGCATGGGTTCTCGGTCGATGGCAGCCAAACGCTCTGCATACGAACGGGCGTCAGCCACCTGATCCGCCATGAAGGCGTACACCGCAGCATCGTCACGCTCGAGCAGCAGCTGACGCGGCAGATTCCACAGCTGTGCCAGGCGCTGGTTGAAGGCGCGTACCCTGCGATCCACCCCACACACCAGCATGCCGTCTGCGGCGGAGTCCAGGGTGGCGCGCAGCTCTGAAAGCAGCATCTCCAGCTCGCGCTCCGTGGCCTCCTGGCGGCTGAGGTCCAGCATGGTCAGCAGCAGGGCACTTCCGCCCTCGCCCCCCCAGGGCACGCGCCTGACACAGCGCTGCACCGGCACCAGCGTGCCATCGGCACGCAGCAAGCTGGTGTGGGCGGCAATGCCCTGGGCAATCACCTCCGCAGGCTCGGACCAGAAGGCCAGCTCTTGGGGGGTGCTGGCCAGATCCAGCACCGACTGGCCCTGCATGGCGGCTGCCAGCCGCCCTGTCAGGCGCTCGGCGCCCGCGTTAGCCCGCAGAATGTGCAGGCTCGCCTCATCCAGCACCCAGACGGCCTCTTGGAGGCCGTCGAGCCATCCTTGCGCCTGCAGATCGCTCACGCCGCAGCCTCGTCTGGGCCGGCACTGACCGCTCGCTCAAAAAAGTAGCAAATCCGCTGCCGGGGCGATAGATAGTCGAGCGCGTCGCGCGGCAGCTGCGCAGGCTTGAGGCTGCGTCGTATGCCCAGTTCCGGCACAGTTTCCAGGTCCAGGATCGGCGCCTCGTCCTTGGGAATGCGCGGGTCGTGCACGATGACCTTGGGCCGCAGGGGCCGCGACGAATTGACCGACGCGACGATGGCGTACCGATCGTTGACCAACTGCACAATGGAGCCGGGCGGGTAGACACCCATCATGCGAATGAAAGCCCCCAGAACCACCGAATCGAATCGCGCCTTGAGCTGGGCAAAGATCACGGAGAGCGCCTCATGCGGCGTGAGCGCCGTCACGCCCATGGCGGGGTTGCACATCCGGTCGTATTGGTTGACCAGGGCGAGCACCTGGCTCATGCGCCCAAGATCAGGCCCTTTCAAGCGCTGGGGAAAACCGCTGCCATCACACATCTCGTGGTGCTGAGCCACCGCGGTCAGCACCGCATCGGAAAACCCCATGCTCCGGACCAGGGCCACGGACTCCGGCACGTGGGTCTCGTAACGCATGCGCTCCATGGGGATCAGGGAGGGAGTCGGCTGGCGCAGATTGGGCGGCAGCTTGAGCTTGCCGATGTCGTGGATCAGCGCCGCAACGCCCAGGTCATGCAACTCCTCGCTCTTCATGCCCAGAGAGCGCCCGAGCAAGAGCGAGATCACCATCACGTTGATCGGGTGCAAACCATTGCGGTCGCCCACCCCCTCGGACAGCAGCCGGATGACGGAGTCGCCGTTTTCCAGCAGTTCCGAGACACATCCGGCGACCAGGGCCTCGCCTTTGGCCCTGGCCTGGTCCGGGTGCTCTGACACCGTGCGCTCCATGGACTGGTATTGCCGGGTTGCCTCTGAAAAACGCTGATTGCAGGCAGCCAGCGCCCGGTTTTGCGCCTCCAGCAGCTCGCGGCGCCGCTGCGCTTCGGGGTCCACGGCCCCAGCGGCACCCGGGCCGGGTGAATCCAGGCCATTGGGAGGGGGCTGTCTCATCTCGGGCACGCTCCAGGCGGCTGGCACCAGCTCCTGCAGCTCGGGATCGCTCTTCTTGGGCACATAGCGCACCTCTGTCAACCCCAGCTGCCGCAGCGTGGAGATCTGCTCCTGCGTCGCCACCCGGAAACTGCTGGTCGGGAACGGGTGGTGCATCCAGCCCACATCGAGCTGGATGTACATGCCGACACGCAGCTGGCTGATGTCGATGAGTATGGATGGGTTCACTTCAGGCGCACACAGAACAAGGCGACATCAATGCCACCGTTGGTTACGCAGATTATCACCCGTTCCAGCTGTGCGACGACGAACCGGCTGGTTCCGCAGCGCCATGGCAACACTTCGCTCCAGAAAGGCCCGGCAAGGCAGTTGCAGCCTTCCCGTACGGAGGCAACGTTCTGCAGGGACCCGCCGTGCGGATCACTTGCCCCATGCAGCCCATGGCGGCCAGCACCGCATCCCGGTCAACGGTATCAACGGCACCAGAGCGATGGTTTGTAAATGAGGTCCATCCACAGCGCCCAGGCAGCCACCCCGCACAGCATGGCACCTGCAGCCCGTGTACCCCACTGTGCCCGCACCAGGTTCAGGCGGCTGCGCAGCCTGCCCCATGCCCAGGGGGCACCCACCAGCCAGACCCCGCTGCCCATGGCAAACAACGCCATCGTCAGTGCGCCCTCCAGGGCCCCACCGCTGAGCGCTGCCACCAACAAGGCCGAATACAACAGTCCGCAGGGCATCAGGGCCCACAAGGCACCGGCCGCGAGCACCCCGCCCGGAGCCCCGACCAGCGGACGTACACGCGCCCACACCGAACGGCCAGCCTGCTCCACCCAGGCAGGCTGGCGCGATTGCACCATCATCATGAGCCCCCAGGCCATCACCGCCACGTGCATCAGTGTCCAGGCGGGGCGCAAGGCCATGGTCTGCTGGGTCAGCCAGGCCAGGCTGTCCATGGCCAGGGCAGCCATCGCCCCCGCGCCCGCGTACCCCACAAGGCGTCCGGCGTGAAAGGCCGCCGTCCGCTGCGCCACACCGCCACGCGGTGCCCAGCGCACCACCTGCTCGGCACCTTCCGCCTGCGGCCCGCCGCCCTGCCCCACCAGTGCTCCGCAAGGTGCTGAGCACATGGCCAGGCAGTGGGACCCGCCGGCGAGTCCCATGAGCAAGGCAGTCCAGCCAACGGTGGCAAGCATAGGTGTCAGATGATGCGCGAAAACCGGGCCCGGTTGCGGTCTGCCTGCAGATAGCGATCAAACACCATGGCGATGCCACGCACGAAGAACCACCCGGTGGCGGTCACTTCAATACCCTCCGGACCGACGCGCACCAGCCCTTGCTCCTGCATGCCCTCCAGCTGGGCCAGCTCGGCTGCGAAGTACTGGCGAAAATCGATCAGCCACGCCTGCTCCATCGGCTCGAACAGCAACTCGCCCTGGCACATCAGGGCCATGATGGCTGCACGGCGCACCAGGTCATCCCGCGTCAGGGCCAGCCCGCGCACCACGGGCAGGCGCCCCTGGTCCAGGAAGTCGTAGTACTCGTCCAGCGTCTTCGAGTTCTGGCTGTAGGTTGCCCCCACACGGCCAATGGCCGATACGCCCAGGCCGATCAGGTCGCAGTCCGGCTGCGTGCTGTAGCCCTGAAAGTTGCGGTGCAGCCGCCCCTGGCGCTTGGCCACAGCCAGCGCGTCAGTGGGCAGCGCAAAGTGGTCCATGCCTACATACACGTACCCGGCATCCATGAATGCATCGAGCGAACGCGACAGCATGGCCAGCTTGCTCGCGCCCGTGGGCAACTCGGCGGAGATGATGCGCCGCTGAGGCTTGAAACGCTCAGGCAAGTGCGCGTAGGCATACAACGCGATGCGGTCAGGCCGCAGCTGCGCCACCTGGGCCAGCGTGCGGTCAAAAGACTCGGGCGTCTGGCGCGGCAGGCCGTAGATCAGGTCCACGTTCACCGAGTCAAAACCCAGCGAACGCGCAGACTCCACCAGCGCAAACACCTGTTCGGCCGGCTGGATGCGATGCACGGCCTTTTGCACTTCGGCATCAAAGTCCTGCACGCCAAAACTCAGCCGGTTGAAACCCAGCTCTGCCAGCAGCGCCAGGCGCTCTGCATTGACGGTGCGGGGGTCCACCTCGATCGAGTATTCGCCTCCCGGCGCCAGCGTGAAGCTGCGCTTGAGCATGGCCATCAGCTCCCTCAAACCTGCATCGGAGAGAAAGGTAGGCGTGCCGCCCCCCAGGTGCAGCTGACTCACCACCTGCCCCACCCCGCAGTGGGCAGTGTGCAGGTCGATCTCGCGGCTCAGATAGCGCAAGTAGACTTCAGCGCGGTCATGGTGCTTGGTGATGATTTTGTTGCAGGCGCAGTAGTAGCACAGCGATTCGCAAAACGGAATGTGCACGTACAAAGACAGCGGCATGGCCTTGGCCACCGTGCCTGAGCGGCGTTGCTCCAGCGCCAGCACATAGTCTTCCTCACCGAATGCCTCCACAAAACGGTCGGCCGTTGGATAAGAGGTATAACGGGGCCCTGGCACGTCAAAGCGGCGCAGAAGGTCTGGCGAAACAGCAGTCATGGGGAAATTTCCTTGCGTACACCTTGACTGTGCCGTAGGCTCTGGGACATGTCCTTGACCTGCATCAAGTGAACCTGCAAGCGATACGGCGACAATTTGATGAAGGTCAGCCGCTTGCCCGGGCTCTGTATTCAGGTTCCTGTACGGCAGGCGCGATATGCTCGACCGCTAACCCAAGTCCATGTGTCTATGAACCCGCTCACCATCAAAGTCGCCTGCTCCAACTGCAACCTTCGGGAGTTGTGCATGCCCGTGGGCCTGAACGAAGAGCAACTGCAGCGCATCGACGAGGTCGTCGCCGTTCGGCGCAAAGTCAAACGGGGCGGCACCTTGTTCCGCAATGGCGAGTCCTTCACCTCGCTCTATGCGATCCGCACGGGCTTCTTCAAGACCTGCGTAGCCACCGAGGACGGCCGCGACCAGGTCACGGGCTTCCAGATGGCGGGCGAGATCATCGGGCTCGATGGCATCGTCAACGACCACCATACCTGCGATGCAGTGGCACTCGAAGACGCCGAAGTCTGCGTCATGCCTTTCGACCGCATCGAAGAACTGTCACGCGAAGTCACGGCCCTGCAGCACCATGTGCACAAGATCATGAGCCGCGAGATCGTGCGCGAGCATGGCGTGATGCTGCTGCTGGGCAGCATGCGCGCCGAGGAGCGCCTGGCGGCCTTCTTGCTGAACCTGGTGCAGCGCCTGCATGCACGGGGCTTCTCGCAATCCGAACTGGTGCTGCGCATGACGCGCGAAGAAATTGGCAGCTACCTGGGCCTCAAGCTCGAAACCGTGAGCCGCACCTTCTCCAAGTTTGTGGAGGAAGGCATTGTGGAGGTCAAACAGCGCCATGTGCGCATCCTTGACACCGATGCCCTGCGGCGGATCGTGAACAGCCAGCAAGCCTGCCATTGAGCGGCTGAGCCCCCGCCTGGGCCAGGACTGCGCCGGCTGCATTCGCCGCCGGGCCTGCAGCGCAAGCCCTGACGGAAGGCCGAACAGGCTCAGGAACAAGAAGACGTCTTGCGACAATCGTCGGGCCGCTCCCCATTTGGCACGGGGCAACGGTTGACCTCAAACGGCGACATGGACAGCAGGGTCGTCAAGGCGCTGGTGGTCATGGTGATGGCCCAGAACACAAAAAAGGCAAGGGTATACACCCCCTGCCTCGACAGCGCCAGGGGCTGCCCGAACCAGTGCAGGTCCTGGGGGTCCACCATGGCAAAAACCAGCATTTCCAGCACGCCCGCCATCAAGAAGGCAGGCCAGGCAATCCACATCAGGCGTTGCGTCCACATATCGGTTTTGTCTCCTGGGGCTGCAGGCGGTTGCGCTCGGGCACAACCGCAGGGTTGTCAGCGTGGTTGGTCCTGGACCGGCGTGGCCGCATGGTTGCGGGCCTTGAGGGCCGGGGCCAGGCTTTTGTCCGGCGCCACCAGGGTCTTGTTGATCTCGATGCCCTGGCGGTAGTAGTCCTCGGCCACCACCGGGTCGGGTCGCGAGATCGCGAGCCACAGCGTCACAAAGCCCGCCACGATCACGATCGCAGGCCCGGCAATCACCAGCCAGACGTGGCCGAACTTCCACCAGGGCGCTGAAACAGCCGGCGTAGCGTTGGCAGGGTTTGAAGGCATGGCGTTCTACTCCTCAACAATATCGGTCAAAGTACGGCCCGACGGGCCCCACAGGGATGCCGCTCAACGCGGCACCAAAAACACGGATTTTTCCGTCACATGGGCAGCCGCTCCCACGGCCTGCACGTCAAACTGAACGGCATGCGAGCCCGGCGTGGCGGAACCGTACGGAATCTGCAAACGCACGGCCACCCAGCGCGACTCTGCCGCGCCAATATCCACCTCGGTCTCGGAGGCCACCTCCAGCCCCTCCAGGCCCCGCGCACTGATGCGATAGCGCTGTTCGCCCTCGGTGGCATTCATGATCTGAAGCCGGTAAATGTTCTCCAGCCTGCCCCCCGCCACAATGCGCGAGAGCGCGGCGCGGTCCCGCACCACATCCACCTTCAGCGGCGTACGCACCACCAGGCTGGCTAGCATGGCGACACACAGGGCCAGCAGCACGGCGCTGTAGATCAGCACCCGGGGACGCAGCACACGGCGCAACATCTGGGACTGCGTCCAGTGCTTGGCCACGCCGTTCTGCGTGGAATAGCGGATGAGGCCGCGCGGATACTGCATCTTGTCCATCACCGTGTTGCAGGCGTCCACGCACAGGCCGCAGCCTATGCATTCGTACTGCAGGCCCTTGCGAATGTCGATGCCCACCGGGCACACCTGCACACACAGCGAGCAGTCGATGCAATCGCCCAGCCCCTGGGCTTTGTAGTCGATGTTCTTCTTGCGCGGACCACGCTGCTCGCCACGTTCGGGGTCATAGGTGACGATCAGCGTGTCCTTGTCAAACATCGCGCTCTGAAAGCGCGCATAGGGGCACATGTACTTGCAGACCTGCTCGCGCATGAAGCCCGCGTTGCCATACGTGGCAAAACCGTAGAACAGCACCCAGAAAATCTGCCAGCCACCCTGGAACGCCAACAACTCGCTGCCCAGCTCGCGGATAGGCACAAAGTAGCCCACGAAGGTGAAGCCGGTCCACAGGGCCACCGCAATCCATACGACCTGTTTGAAGAATTTCTTGCGGACCTTCTCGAACGTCCAGGGACCGTTGTCCAGGCGAAGGCGGGCACTGCGATCGCCTTCGATCTTGTGCTCGATCCACATGAACATTTCGGTGTACACCGTCTGCGGACAGGCAAAGCCGCACCACAGGCGCCCCGCCACGGCCGTGAACAGAAACAGCGACAGCGCCGAAATGATCAGAAGGCCGGTGAGGTAGATGAAATCCTGCGGATACAGCACCAGGCCGAAGATGTAGAACCTGCGAGCCCCCAGGTCAAACAGCACCATCTGGCGCTGGCCCCACTCAAACCATGGCAACCCGTAAAACACCAGCTGCGTGAGAAACACCATGCCCCAGCGCCAGCGGGCGAACAGGCCGCTGATGGAGCGCGGATAGATCTTTTTCTGCGCTTCATACAACGAGATGATCTCCCCCGCGGAGGATGCATCGGAGGCGACTGGGGCGATCGGTATGACCTTGCGAGCGGGCTCGCTGGGTGTACTCATGGTGTCGGTGTAGGAACGAAGGAAAGGCGAGCTCTGAAACGGAAAACCCGGGCAGTGCTTTTCACGCAACGCCCGGCAGACAGGTCAACGTGCAGCCACCTGCTTGTTCGACAGGCCCCAGACATAGGCAGAGAGTACGCCGATCTGGGCCTCGGTCAACTTCTCGGCCTGTGCGGGCATCTGGTTGACCTTGCCATTGTTGATCATGGCCGTGATGGCTGCCTCGCCCCAGCCGTGCAGCCAGATGTCATCGGTCAGGTTGGGAGCGCCCAGTGCCTGGTTGCCCTTGCCGTCCATGCCGTGGCAGGCTGCGCACGCCGCAAACTTGGGCTTGCCCAGCGAAGCACGCAGAGAATCATGGGGACTGCCAGACAGGCTCAGCACATAGTGCGACAGGTTGCGGACATCTTCGGGTGTGCCCACGGCAGCCGCCATGGGAGGCATGTTGCCAATGCGCCCCTTTTCGATCGTCTCGCGGATCTTCTCGGGGGTGCCGCCGTGCAGCCAGTCGCTGTCGGTGAGGTTCGGGAAGCCCTTGCTGCCCCGTGCGTCCGAGCCGTGGCACTGCGCACAGTTGTTCATGAACAAGCGCTCGCCAATGGCGTGAGCCTGGGGATCGACGGCCACGTCTTCCGGCTTCATGGACGCAAAGCGGGCATACAGCGGCTCCAGCTCCGCCTTGGCCTTGGCCATCTCGGCCTCGTACTCACCCTTTTGCGTCCAGTTGAGCTTGCCGGTGAAACTGCCCAGACCGGGGTAGGCAGCCAGATAGCCCAGGCCAAAGATGATGGTGATGACGAACAGCCACACCCACCAGCGCGGCAGGGGGTTGTTCATCTCGACCAGGTCCTCGTCCCAGACGTGGCCGGTGGTGTTGTCGGAGGTGGCGGCCACCTTCTTGCGGCCTGCCATCCAAAGCAGGATGCCGCAGGCGATGATGCCTGCCAGGGTTATCGTGGTCACAAAGACCGACCAGAAATTGCTGGTGAAGTCACTCATGGGGTGTTCTCGTTCTGGTGAAGGTCAATCTTGGTCGAACGGCAGCTGGGCCGCCTCGTCGAACCGGGACTTGTTGCGGCCCCGGTAGGCCCAGACCCAGATGCCAATGAAGCAGGTCATCGATGCCAGGGTGGCGACGATGCGCATGGTGGTGATGTCCATGGGATAGCTCCTTCGCTTACTTGAGCGCACGGCCCATGACCTGCAGGTAGGCAATGAGCGCTTCCTGCTCCGTCTTGCCCTTGACCTCGCCCGCTGCGGCGGTGATCTGCTCGTCGGTGTAAGGCACGCCCACGGTGCGCAGCGCCTTCATGCGAGGCGCCATCACGGCAGGGTCCACCTGGTTCTTTTCGAGCCAGGGGTAAGCGGGCATGTTGGACTCAGGCACCACATCGCGGGGGTTGTTCAGGTGGATGCGATGCCATTCGTCGCTGTACTTGCCGCCCACGCGGTGCAGGTCAGGGCCCGTGCGCTTGCTGCCCCACTGGAAGGGGTGGTCATACACGAACTCGCCTGCCACCGAGTAGTGGCCGTAGCGCAGCGTCTCGGCGCGGAAGGGGCGGATCATCTGCGAATGGCAGTTGTAGCACCCCTCACGGATGTAGATGTCGCGGCCGGCCAGCTGCAGAGCGTTGTATGGCTCTACGCCCTTGACCGCCTCGGTGGTGGACTTCTGGAAGAACAGGGGAACGATCTCGACCAGACCGCCAATGGCGATCACGATCAGGATCAGCACGATCATCAGAAAGTTGTTGGTCTCCACCTTTTCATGGGTGAAACCGGTCGAAGCAGATGGGTTGTTGTTGGACATGAATGATCTCCTTCGGACTCAGGCGTGGGCCGTGTTCACTGCAGGAATGGCCACCTTGACCGAACGGCCCGAGATGGCAGTCAGCCACACGTTCCAGGCCATGACCAGCATGCCGCCCAGGTACAGCAGGCCACCGGCCACACGGATCACATAGAAGGGATAGGTGGCCTTCACGCTTTCCACAAAGGTGTAGGTGAGCGTGCCGTCGGGGTTGACCGCGCGCCACATCAGGCCTTGCATCACACCGGCAATCCACATGGCGGCGATGTACAGCACGATGCCGATGGTGGCCATCCAGAAGTGCAGCTCGATCGCCTTGACAGAGTGCATCTTGTCCTTGCCGAAAAGGCGGGGCACCAGGTAGTACAGCGAGCCCATCGAGATCAGGCCCACCCAGCCCAGGGCCCCGGAGTGCACGTGGCCAATGGTCCAGTCGGTGTAGTGGCTCAGGGCATTGACGGTCTTGATGGACATCATCGGACCTTCGAACGTGGACATGCCGTAGAACGACAGCGACACGATCAGGAAGCGCAGGATGGGGTCGTCACGCAGTTTGTGCCATGCGCCCGACAGGGTCATGATGCCGTTGATCATGCCGCCCCAGCTGGGGGCCAGCAGGATGAGCGAGAACACCATGCCCACCGATTGCGTCCAGTCTGGCAGCGCGGTGTAGTGCAGGTGGTGCGGGCCGGCCCACATGTAGGTGAAGATCAGCGCCCAGAAGTGGACGATGGACAGGCGATAGCTGTACACCGGACGGCCCGCCTGCTTGGGGATGAAGTAGTACATCATGCCCAGGAAGCCAGCGGTCAGGAAGAAGCCCACCGCATTGTGGCCGTACCACCATTGCACCATGGCGTCCTGCACACCGGCATAGGCCGAGTAGCTCTTCATCATGCCTGCGGGGATGGCTGCGCTGTTCACCAGGTGCAGCAAAGCCACGGCCAGAATGAAGGCACCAAAGAACCAGTTCGCCACATAGATGTGCTTGACCTTGCGGGTTCCAATGGTTCCGAAGAACACGATGGCATAGGACACCCAGACCAGCGTGATCAGGATGTCGATGGGCCATTCGAGCTCGGCGTATTCTTTGCCCTGGGTGTAGCCCATGGGCAGGCTGACCACCGCCGCTGCAATGACCAGCACCCAGCCCCAGAAGGTGAATGCAGCCAGGGGACCAGCGAAAAGCCGGACCTGGCTGGTGCGCTGGACCACGTAGTAGCTGGTGGCGAACAGCGCGCTACCGCCAAAACCAAAGATCACCGCGTTGGTGTGCAAAGGTCGCAAGCGGCCGTAGCTGAGCCAGGGAATGCCAAAGTTGAGTTCTGGCCAAGCCAGCTGGGCGGCAATGATGACGCCCACCAGCATGCCAACCACCCCCACCACCACGGCCAGTATAGAGAACTGCCGCACTACCGTATCGTTGTAGTGCGCAGCATTTGTTTTTGGAAAATCCATCGGGCACCTCTTTATATTGCGGGAAGAGTTTGTTGCAATCGCGGCTATCGGGCATTGACTCAAGTCAACCGTCTCGGAGAATGCGCTCCCCCTCTTGCTCGACGCTCTCGAACTGGCCGTGGTACACCGCCCACCACAGTCCGCCCAGAATCAGGAGAACCAACATCACGGACAACGGGATCAGCAGATACAGGATGTCCATCAGACAGGCTCCAGGGGGGTTTTGGAAAGATCAAGGGACTGCGGTGGTGCGCCACCACCCAAGGAGTCAGGGTGCGCAGGCGCGGCGCCTGCCTTCCATGGCGCTCCCTGCAGCGGAGGCAGATCACGCGCCAGGCGCGCCGCATTGAGCACGACCAGCAGCGAACTGAGCGCCATGCCCAACCCGGCCAGCCAGGCGGGCATCCACCCCAACACCGCCAGCGGCACGCACAGCGCGTTGTAGCCCGCAGCCCACCACAGGTTCTGCCGGACCACGCGCAAGGTGCGGCGCGCCAGCAGCACCGTCTGCGGCACCAGCGCCAGGCTGTCGCCCAGCACCACAAAATCCGCCCGCGACTGCGCCAGCGGCACAGCACGGCCGAAGGCAAATGAGGCATGGGCACCCGCGAGCACCGGGCCATCGTTGAGGCCATCGCCCACCATGGCCACGTGGCGGCCCTCCGACTGCAGAGCCCGCAGCGCCGCCAGCTTGCCCGGCGGGGTGCACTCGCCCTGGGCGCGGGCAATGCCCGCCTGCGCGGCCACCCGCTGCACCGCACCCCAGCGGTCACCTGACAGCAATTGCACGGTTACGCCGCCCTGCTGCAAGGCCTGCACCACGGTCGAAGCCTCGGTCCGCAGGTCTTCCACCAGATCGAAACGTGCCAATTCGCGCAGGGCTCCGTTCGCTGATTGTTCAGACAGCACGACCTGCAGCGCAGCACTGCCGGCGTCGCTGGCAACGCCCGCGTGGCGGGCGGAGCCCAGGCGAATGACCCGGGGGGCGCCCCCACCGGTGGTGTCCTCCACGGTGGCCGTCAGCCCCTGGCCCGCATCTTCCTGCAGGCCCGTCACCCTCCAGCGCCCCGGCGGCACCTGCCGGGCAGCCGCCGCAGCCAAGGCGCGGGAAGCCGGGTGCATGGACTGGCGCGCGAGCGCTGCCGCCAGAT
>DATLGV010000283.1:0-2287 GCA_035540275.1 Acidovorax sp.
GACAGCTCGTGGATGCTGGTCGTGGCCCTGGACGAGAGCGAGGCCATGGCGCCGATCCGCGCCATGCTGGCCACGTCGCTGGTCTCCAGCCTGCTGGTGCTCGTCGTGGCCGTGGCGCTGCTGGGTGTGGTGCTCACCCGGCGCCTGCGCCAGCTCACGCTGGTGCGCGATGCCATGCACGAAATCGGCGCGGGCGACGGCGACCTGTCACGCCGCATTGATGCGCACGGCGAGGATGAGCTGGCCCAGATCGCCGGCAGCTTCAACAGTTTTGCCGGCAAGCTCTCGGGGGTGCTGGCACAGATCCGGGACGCCAGCAGTTCGGTGCGCGTGGCTGCCGAGGAGATCGCCACCGGCAATCACGACCTGAGCGGGCGCACCGAGCTCACGGCTTCCAGCCTGCAGCAGACCTCGGCCTCCATGCAGCAGCTGACCGAAACGGTGCGGCACAACGCAGACTCTGCGCGGCAGGCCAACCAGCTGGTGGCCCAGGCGTCCAGCGTTGCGCAGCACGGCGGGCAGGTGGTGGGCAACGTGGTGACAACCATGGACCAGATCAACGCGGCCTCGCGCAAGATCAACGACATCATCGGCGTCATCGACGGCATTGCCTTCCAGACCAACATCCTCGCGCTGAACGCCGCAGTGGAAGCGGCGCGTGCTGGCGAGCAGGGCCGGGGCTTTGCGGTGGTGGCGGGCGAGGTGCGCAGCCTGGCCCAGCGCAGCGCCGAAGCGGCCCGCGAGATCAAGACGTTGATCAATACCTCGGTCGAGCAGGTAGAAAACGGCTCGCGGCTGGTGCACGACGCAGGCACCACGATGACCGACATCGTGACCTCGGTGCAGCGCGTGACGGACATCATGGCCGAGATCACGGCGTCCACCAACGAGCAGAGCACCAGCATCAACGAGGTGGGGCAGGCCGTGGCCCAACTCGACCAGATGACCCAGCAGAACGCAGCGCTGGTGGAAGAGAGCGCTGCAGCGGCGCAGAGTCTCAAGGATCAGTCGGTGCGGCTGTCCGAGGTGGTGGCGACCTTCCGTCTGTCCACCACCGATGCTGCCCATGCGGCACCGCGGCTGTCGCCCCCGGGTGGGTGAGTGATTCACTGCACCGGGCCTCACGACCGCAGCACCCAGGCCGCAGCTTCTGGGCCTTGTGCGCCGTGATAATCGGCGCCCATGAACTGCTGTCCCTGTCCAGGCCCTTGTAGCCGCAAGTCGATTCCGGGAGCTGCCGGTCCGAACACAGGGCCTGCCGAGCCCGAAGGCCAGGCGCCATGACCCAATCCATGGATGTTGCCCTGCAAGCGTTCGCGCCTGCACTGCCTCTGGCGGTGGCTTTGAGCGGAGGGGCGGACTCGACCGCATTGTTGCTGGCCTGCGCGCGCCGCTGGCCGGGGCAGGTGTTGGCCATCCACGTACACCATGGGCTGCAGGCGGCTGCCGACGGCTTCGAGCAGCATTGCGTGGCCTTGTGCCACCAGCTGGGTGTGCCCCTGCGCGTGCAGCGGCTGGACGCCCGCCCCGCGCCCGGCCAGAGCCCGGAGGATGCGGCGCGGCAAGCCAGATACCAGGCTTTGACGGCAGTAGCGCTGGAGGACCATGCCTTGGGTGCTATTCAATCCATGGCAATTGCCCAGCATGCCGACGACCAGGCCGAAACCCTGTTGCTGGCCCTGTCCCGCGGAGCGGGCGTGGCGGGCCTTGCAGCCATGCCTGCCCAGTGGGAGCGGGGAGGGTTGGTCTGGCATCGCCCCTTGCTGCAGGTGGCAGCGGCGGACGTGCGGCAATGGTTGAAGGCGCAGGGCCAGGCGTGGGTGGAAGACCCCACCAACCGGGACGAGCGCTACACGCGCAACCGCATCAGGGCGCAACTGCTTCCGGTGCTGGAGGCCGCCTTCCCGTCCTTTCGGGAGACCTTCGCACGGTCGGCGGCCAACGCCGCCCAGGCGGCGGAGTTGTTGCAGGAGCTGGCCCAGCAAGACCTGTTGCAGGTGGGCATGCCTCCCGCGATCAAGGCCCTGCAAATACTCAGCCGCGCCCGCCAGGCCAACGTGCTGCGCCACTGGCTGCGCCACGCTCACCTGACGACCCCGACGGCTGCACAGCTGAGCGAGCTGCTGAATCAAATCAGCGCCTGCTCCACGCGGGGCCACCAGATCCGTATCAAGGTAGGGAGTGGGTTTGTGGTGCGCTCGGGCGCTACGCTCGATTGGATGACATCCTAGGCGACGTCTGAGTTGGCTGGGCGGCAAGTGTGCTGCGGGTATTCGTTCGCTTGTGG
>DATLGV010000284.1:0-3200 GCA_035540275.1 Acidovorax sp.
GCGCTGTTGTCGTTGTTGTGTCCAGCCCACCAGGAGTCGCCTTATGAATCACCGTTGTTGCCCTGTACCCGCGGCCACTGCCCTGGGGGTGTCTTCATGAACGCGCCGCTGCGCCTTTCGGGCCATGCCAAGGATCTGGGCGGAGGGTTCACGGTGCGGCGCCTGCTGCCCGCCGTGCAGCGGCAGGCGGTGGGGCCTTTTCTGTTTTTTGACCATTTCGGACCAGTCACCGTGCAGCCCGAGGCGGGCCACGATGTGCGACCGCATCCGCACATCGGCCTGGCCACCGTGACCTATCTGTTCTCTGGCGCGATCATGCACCGCGACAGCCTGGGCTACGTGCAGCAGATCGAGCCCGGCGCCATCAACTGGATGACGGCAGGGCGGGGCATCGTGCACTCCGAGCGCCGCCCGGAGAGCCTGGCGAACCAGGCCTATGTGAACCACGGAATCCAGCTGTGGACTGCGTTGCCGGTGGCCCACGAAGAAACCGACCCCTCGTTTGTGCACACGCCTGCCGCGGCCATCCCGGAGGTACAGGTGGATGGCGCCACCGTGCGGGTGCTGATCGGCGAGGCGTTTGGCCAGGCCTCGCCGGTGGCCACGTACTCGCGCACGTTGTATCTGGACGTGCAACTGCCGGCCGGCGCCACGCTGGAGGTTCCTGCGCTGGTGCCCGAGATGGCGGTCTACGCTGTGGATGCGCCGGTGTCCCTGTCCGGCGATGAGGTGCCTGCGCACATCCTGGCGGTGGCGGAGCCCGGCCAGCCCCTGCGCCTGGCGGCGGGCGAGAGCGACGTGCGCCTGATGGTGATCGGCGGCGAGCCCCTGGACGCGCCGCGCCACATGTGGTGGAACTTTGTCTCCAGCCGCAAGGACCGCATCGTGCAGGCCGCCAGCGACTGGGAGGCGCAGGCCATGGGCCAGGTGCCGGGTGAGGTGGAGTGGATTCCCCTGCCGGAACACCGCTTCAAAGCGTGATCAAAGCGTGATATTTGGATAAAAAAGGGTTGGAGCGCCAGTGGATCAAGCGCTGGTAGCTCACTATTTGATAGCGGTTTCTGCGGCCGCTGTGGGAGCGTCGGTGGCAAGCCCGGTGTCTAGCACACGGCGTTCGTCGAACACAAAACACCCTCCGTGGTAGTGCGCGCCATCCGTCAGCTCAAAGTACTTCAGGATGCCGCCCTCCAGCTGGTAGACATGGGGCAGGCCTTCCTCGCGCATGAGGATGGCGGCTTTCTCGCAGCGGATGCCGCCGGTGCAGAAGCTCACCACGGTCTTGTCCTGCAGCTCGGCCTTGTGGGCGCGCAGCGCGGGCGGAAACTCGGTGAACTTGTCGATGCGCCAGTCGATGGCGTTGTCGAAGGTGCCCGCGTCCACCTCAAAGGCGTTGCGGGTGTCGAGCGTGACCACTTGGCGGCCTTCGTCGTCGTGGCCCTGGTCCAGCCAGCGCCGCAGGGTGACGGGGTCCACGGCGGGCGCGCGGCCTGCGGCGGGGCGGATGGTGGGGTGGTCCATGCGGATGATCTCGCGCTTGACCTTGACCAGCATCTTGCGAAACGGCACCGTGGCCGACCAGCTTTCCTTGGGCTCCAGGTCGGCAAAGCGGGCATCGGCGCGCAGCTGCGCGACAAAACCCCGCACGGCATCGGCCGGGCCTGCCAGAAAGAAGTTGATGCCTTCCTCCGCCAGCAGGATGGTGCCCTTGAGCTGGGCGGCCACTGCACGCCCATGCAGCACATCGCGCAGCGCGGCGGCATCGGGCAGCGGCACGAACTTGTAGCAGGAGATGTTGAGGACGGTGTCGGTAGTGTTCACGGCAGTAAAAAGGCACAAAGGCCCGCTGGCGGGCCCGTGGGTCAGGCCGCCGGTGACAGCAGCGTGGACTCGATCTTGTTGGCCAGTTGGGCAATGGCCAGTGCCGCCGGACAGCCGGGGGTTTGCAGCAGCAGCAACTGGCGGCGCATCACGGCGTCGCGCACCGAGGGGTCGGCCGGGATGTCGCCCATGTGGATCAGGCGCATGGGGCGGCCGGATTCGGTGCTGACAAAGCGGTCCAGCACCTGCTGCAGCTGGCTGGTGATGGCGCGGCCATCGCCCGGGCGCGCCGCCTGGTTGATGACCATGCGCACATGCTGGCGTTTTTGCTGCATGGCCAGCACCTTGATGGCGGCATAGGCGTCGGTGAGCGAGGTGGGTTCGGGCGTGGCCACGATCAGTACCTCGGAGGCCAGCGACACCGAGAACAGCACCACATCCGAGATGCCTGCGCCGGTGTCGAGCAGCACCACGTCGTAGCGCGGCGTGAGGGCCTGGATCACGTTCAGAAACTGGTTGCGCACCTCGGGCGTGAGCCGCGAATACTCCACCATGCCAGAGCCTGCCAGCAGCACATCAAAGCCCCCGGGGGCGGTGATCACGGCGTTGTCCAGCGCGGCCTTGCCGGTGAACACATCGTGCAGGGTGATTTTGGGGTGCAGGTTCAGCACCACGTCCAGGTTGGCAAGGCCCAGGTCGGCGTCCAGCACCAGCACGCGCTGGCCCCGGCGGGTCAGGGCGGCGGCCAGGTTGGCCGATACAAAGGTCTTGCCCACCCCGCCTTTGCCGCTGGTCACCGCAATGATGCGTGCGCCCTGTGTGGCAGAAGCCAGGGGTGTGGCAAGGCCTGCAGGGGCCGCAGGCGTCGTGGGTTGGGGGGACAGCGCGTCGCTCATCATCTAACTTTCAGTAGGCGCTGCCTGTTGGGGGCGAGTCCAGTGGAGGCAGGTCGCCCCAACCCGTGGGGGTGTAGAGCGGGCCAAACAACAGGCTTTTCTCTTCGGCACTGACGGTGCTGTCGGGCTGCTCCTCGATGCTGACCCGGTTGCGGCCCGCTGCCTTGGCCTGGTAGAGCTGGTGGTCGGCCCGGTCCGTCCATAGCAGGGTGGTGGATCGGATCCACTGCATCGCAAATGCGCCGCCGATGCTCACCGTGACGTTCAGCTCGACCGTCGGGGAGATGCGGATGGGGGTGCTGGCCACGGCGCGCCGGATGCGCTCGGCCACGACCCGGCCAAAGGCGGCCTGGCAGGCAGGCAGCACCACGGCAAACTCTTCGCCACCGTACCGTGCCAGCGTGTCCATCGGGCGCACACAAGCGCCAAGGGTGCGGCCCACCGACTGCAGCACCACGTCACCGGCCAGGTGGCCATGGGTGTCGT
>DATLGV010000285.1:0-2510 GCA_035540275.1 Acidovorax sp.
GCCAATCGGGCTGTTCATGCCGAAGGCATGGCGAAGCACATTGCCCGTGCACGCGAAGCGTGCAGGCGGGCGGTGGAGCCGCGAGGGCACAGCGTATGAAGAAAATCCTGATTGCCAACCGCGGCGAAATCGCCCGCCGCATCATCCACACCGCCCACCGCATGGGTGTCGAAACAGTCGCGGTTTACTCAGACCCCGATGCCAACGCCCTGCATGTGCGCGAAGCCACCCAGGCCGTGGCCTTGGGCGGCGCCGCCAGTGCCGACACCTACCTGCGCATCGACAAGCTGCTGGCGGCCGCCCGCGCCACGGGGGCCGATGCCGTGCACCCCGGCTATGGCTTCCTCAGCGAGAACGCCGACTTTGCCCAGGCCGTGGTGGATGCGGGCCTGGCCTGGATCGGCCCGCCGCCCGCTGCCATTCGCGCGCTGGGCAGCAAGGCCGGTGCCAAGGCGCTGGCCCAGGCGCATGGCGTGCCCTGCCTGCCCGGCTATGCGGGGGACGATCAGAGCGACGAGCGTTTTGCCGCCGAGGCCGCGCGCATCGGCACGCCCCTCATGGTCAAGGCCGTGGCCGGTGGGGGAGGGCGCGGCATGCGGCTCGTCCCCGACTTGGCACAGTTGCCCGCCGCGCTGGCCAGCGCCCGGTCCGAAGCACTGGCGGGCTTTGGCTGTGGCGACCTGCTGATCGAACGCGCCCTGCTGCAGCCGCGCCATGTGGAGGTGCAAGTCTTTGCCGATGCTCACGGTGCGTGCATCCACCTGGGTGAGCGCGATTGCTCGGTGCAGCGCCGCCACCAGAAGATCATCGAAGAGTCCCCCAGCCCCGCCGTGGACGCCGCGCTGCGCGAGCGCATGGGTGCCTGCGCCGTGGCGCTGGCGCAGGCTGCCGGGTATGTGGGCGCGGGCACGGTGGAGTTTCTTCTGGACGGGGCTGAATTCTTCTTGATGGAGATGAACACCCGTCTGCAGGTGGAGCATCCGGTGACCGAGGCGCTCACGGGGCTGGACCTGGTGGAGTGGCAGATCCGCGTGGCGCGCGGCGAGCCGCTGCCGCTCGTACAAGACCAGGTGCACCTGCACGGCCACGCCATCGAGGTGCGGCTGTGCGCCGAAGACGCGCACTTCCGCCCCCACACCGGCCGCGTGCTGCAGTTCAGCGCGCCGCCAGCGACTGCGTTTGAACGCGCCGCCCCGGGGGGGCTGCGCTTTGACCACGCGCTGGAAGAGGGCACCGAGGTCACCCCCCACTACGACGCGATGCTGGGCAAGCTCATCGTGCAAGCGCCCACCCGGGCCGAGGCCATCGACGCGCTGGTCCGCGCGCTGCACGGCACCCGCGTGCTGGGCCTGCCCACCAACCGCGCGTTTCTGGCGGCCTGCCTGCAGCACCCCGTGTTTGCCGGCGGGCAGGCGCTGGTGCCGTTTCTTGCGGAGCATGCGACGGAACTGCAGGGATCGCTATCAGATCAAGAGCTGCTTGTGCTTTTCCCTTCTGCGCTGGAGGCCATCTTTGCTTTAAATCCTGCGCAGAGCCTGCCCTGTGCGCTGGCGCGCCCGCTGCGCCTGCGCCACCTGGGGCAGGTACACACGCTGTCGGTGCGCGAGCTGGGCGGCGGGCGCCTGCAGGTGGAACAGGCCGGCTTGGAACCTGTGACCTGGCAACTGCCCCAGCGCGGCGTGCATTGCGTGGCGGTGGGCCCCCGGCGCTGGCACTGGCAGTCGGGCGGCGTGGACGGCTGGGTGGAAGACGCCTCGTGGGAGCCTGCCGCGCGTGCCGACGCGGCGGGCGGCGCTGCCGAACTGCGCGCTCCGTTCAACGGCAAGGTGGTCGCACTGCCCGTGGCCGCAGGCCAGGCGCTGGCGGCGGGCGATACGGTGGTGGTCATCGAATCGATGAAGCTCGAACACAGCCTGGCCAGCCCCGCAGCCGCCGCTGTGGCCGAGCTGCTGGTCGCCCCCGGCCAGCAGGTGTCACCCGGCCAGGTGCTGGCCCGCTTTGCACCTGTCACGCAAGGAGCGCCCGCATGACCGCCACATCCCATGCAAGTTCTGTGAGCGACGAAGACCGCACCGCCCTCGCCGACACCGTCACCCGCTTTGCCCGCGCCGAAATCGCACCGCATGTGGACGCGTGGGACGCGGCTGGTGAGTTCCCCCGCAGCCTGTACCGCCGCGCGGCCGACCTGGGCCTGCTGGGCCTGGGCTACCCCGAGCAGTACGGAGGCACACCCGCCAGCTACCAACTGCGCCTGCCGCTGTGGCGCGCGCTCAGCCGCCACGGCGCCAGCGGCGGCGTGCTGGCCAGCCTGCTCTCGCAAAACATCGGCCTGCCGCCTGTTCTGGCGCACGGCAGCGACGCCGTGCGTGCCGAGGTCATCCCGCCCGTGCTGGCAGGCGAGCAGATTGCGGCACTGGCGATTACCGAGCCAGGTGGCGGGTCCGACGTGGCGCAGCTCAGGACCACCGCGCGGCGCGAGGGTGACGACTACATAGTCAACGGCGAAAAGG
>DATLGV010000286.1:0-4194 GCA_035540275.1 Acidovorax sp.
GTCGCCGTTGTGGAACAGTGCCCAGGCGTCCAGCGCGGCAGCGTCCTTGGGGCAGGGCTCGGCATCACCGCCATGCAGTCGTGCCCAATGCTTCTTGACGCTCGCGGCGTCGAACCGGTAGTCGCCTGCGTGGGGGAAGGGGGTCCATTTGGCCATGGTGTGTGTCTCCGAAAGTTCTTGTGGGGGTGTCAGTGGCGGGTGGGGCGCATCAGCCTGGCGCGGCTGCGTACGCGCCGACCAGCTGCAGCAGGTGGGCCCGTTGGCCGCTTTCGAGGTAAGGCATGAGCAGGTTCAGCACATGGTGGGCTCCGCGCAGCAGCGCGGCCTGGGCGCTTTCGGGCTCCAGCGCGCGGCGCGGGTCGCGCACGTATTCAAAGCTGAGCCAGTAGGTCAGCACCACCACCATGCTGGTGGCCGTGGCCTCCAGCTCGCGCGAGTCGATGTGCAGTGCGTCTGCACGGCCCATGCCGTCGAGCATGGCGCGCACGGCGCGGGTCTTGTTCTTGAGGATGGCCTGGAAGTGGGTTTCCAGTCGCCGGTTCTTGGACAGCAGGTCGTTGAGATCGCGGTACAGAAAGCGGTACTGCCAGATCAGCTCGAACAGCGAGTGCATGAAGAACCAGGCGTCCTCCACATTGCGCACGCCCTCGGCGGCCGCCAGCAGCTCGGTGAGCGAGCCTTCGTAGCGATCAAACAGCGCGTTGATCAGCTCGTCCTTGGCGGGGTAGTGGTAGTACAGGTTGCCGGGGCTGATGCGCAGTTCGGCCGAGATCAGGGTGGTGGAGACGTTGGGTTCGCCGAACCGGTTGAACAGGTCCAGCGTCACTTCCAGAATGCGTTCTGCGGTGCGGCGCGGCGCTTTCTTCACCATGTGTGTGGGCCCCTTCGCGTCGTTGTGTGTCGTTGTTGCGTTGTCTCTGATGGCTACTCTAACCCACGCAGTCATGCTGCAGTGCGGCATGGCTGCGGGCTGCAGAGGTCACCCCCACGCTGCTTGTAGCGCACTTCATGGGTTTCACCCAAAAAGAAAAGCGGTCCAGGCGCCATGGCGCGCGGACCGCTGGGTGCGGGCTGGGTGCTTGCCGCTGGCAAGCCGTGTTCAGCTGGCCGACGGCGTGCTGGCCGCCGCGTCGGCAGCGGCACGTGTTGCGGGCTTCTTGGCAGCCGCCTTCTTGGCGGGAGCCTTGGCTGCGGGCTTGGCGGCTGCCTTGGCAGGAGCGGCCTTCTTGGTCGCCGCCTTCTTGGCGGGGGCCTTGGCGGCGGGTTTGGCGGCCGCCTTGGCAGGCGCTGCCTTGCTGCCCTTGGTCAGGGCGTCCACGCGGGCGCTCAGGGCTTCCAGGTCGCGGGCCGAGGGCACGCCCAGCTTGGACAGCGCCTTGGCCACGCGGTCTTCAAAGATGTTTTCGAGCTTGTCCCACTGGCCCTGGGCCTTGGAGCCGATGTCGCTGGCCATGGTGGTCACGCGGCTGGTGGCTTCGGTGATTTTTTCTTCGGCCACGGCCTGGGTCTTGCGCTGGATCGTCAGGCCTTCCTTGACCAGGGCTTCAAACACCTTGCCGCCTTCTTCCTGCGCCTTGGAGAAGGCGCCCAGGCCGGCCAGCCAGATCTGCTGGGCGGAGTCCTTGACGGTGCTGGACAGTTGGGCGTTGCTCTTCTTTTTGTCGGCGCTGAGTTTCTGCAGTTTCTTGACCATGGGGCCTCCGTTGTGCGGTTGGTGGGTTTTGCCAGGGCGGATTTCGTCTGGCATGGCCGCACTGTACGCCGCGCGGTGCGCCAGGTGTAGGCGCGCGCTCCTAAAAATGTAGAGCGTGCCATCTAGCCCGACGGGCGGCCGGGCGCCTAGCATCGGCGCGGGTTTCTGCTGAATCGGTGTGCGCAGGCCTTGGGCAAGAATGAAGTCATCTCAGAGGAGTTTTCCATGCAGTATTTCGTGACGGGGGCAACGGGGTTCATTGGCAAGCGGCTGGTCAAGAAGCTGCTGGAACGCAAAGGAGCGGTGGTCCACTTTCTGATCCGTGCAGAGAGCGCAGACAAGGTGGCCGACCTGCGCAGCTTCTGGGGCGTTGGGCCCGCGCGTGCCGTTCCCGTGTTTGGCGACCTCACGGCCAATAAGCTCGGCGTGGCTGCGGAAGACGTCAAGAAGCTCAAGGGCCAGATCGACCACTTCTACCACCTGGCGGCCGTCTACGACCTGGCCGCCGATGAAGAGACCCAGGTGGCCGTGAACATCGAAGGCACGCGCAACACGGTCGATCTGGCCAAGGCCATCGACGCCGGGCACTTCCACCATGTTTCCTCCATCGCTGCTGCAGGCCTGTACGAAGGCGTGTTCCGCGAGGACATGTTCGACGAGGCCGAGGGCCTGGACCACCCGTACTTCCAGACCAAGCACGAGAGCGAAAAAATTGTGCGCCAGGACTGCAAGGTGCCCTGGACGGTCTACCGCCCCGCCATGGTCGTAGGCGACAGCCAGACCGGCGAGATGGACAAGATCGACGGTCCGTATTACTTCTTCAAGCTCATCCAGCGCCTGCGCCAGCTGCTGCCGCCCTGGATGCCCACCGTGGGTCTGGAGGGCGGGCGCGTGAACATCGTGCCCGTGGACTTCGTGGTCAACGCGCTCAACGTCATCAGCCACCAGAAGGACATTGGCAAAAAGTGCTTTCACCTGGTGGACCCGGTGGGCTACCGCGTGGGCGATGTGCTCGACATCTTCAGCCGCGCCGCCCATGCGCCGCGCATGAACCTGTTCGTCAACGCCGCGCTGCTGGGCTTCATCCCCAAGGGCGTGAAGAAGAGCCTCATGGCACTGGCGCCCGTGCGCCGCGTGCGCAACGCCGTCATGAAGGACCTGGGCCTGCCCGAGGACATGCTCACCTTCGTGAACTACCCCACGCGCTTCGACTGCCGCGAGACGCTGGCGGCGCTCAAGGGCTCGGGCGTGGCCTGCCCCAACCTCAAGGACTACGCCTGGCGCCTGTGGGACTATTGGGAGCGCCACCTGGACCCCGAGCTGTTCATCGACCGCACGCTCAAGGGCACGGTGGCGGGCAAGGTGGTGCTGATCACGGGCGGGTCGTCCGGCATTGGCCTGGCGGCCGCGCACAAGTTTGCCGAGGCCGGCGCCACCACCATCATCTGCGGCCGCGACCAGGACAAGCTCGACGAAGCCTGCGCCGAAGCCAAAGCCAAGGGCTACAGCTTTATCGCCTATTCAGCCGACATCGCCGACATGGCCGACTGCGACCGCTTCGTGCAGTTGCTCATCGACAACCACGGTGGCGTGGATTTCCTCATCAACAACGCGGGCCGCTCCATCCGCCGCGCCATCGAGTCGAGCTACGACCGCTTCCACGATTACGAGCGCACCATGCAGCTCAACTACTTTGGCTGCCTGCGCGTGACCATGGGCTTGCTGCCCGGCATGGTGGACAAGCGCAAGGGCCATGTGGTCAACATCAGCTCCATCGGTGTGCTGACCAATGCGCCGCGCTTTTCGGCCTATGTGGCCAGCAAGGCGGCACTGGACGCATGGACCCGCTGTGCATCGAGCGAGTTTGCGGACCAGGGCATCACCTTCACCACCATCAACATGCCCCTGGTGCGCACCCCGATGATTGCGCCCACCAAGATCTACAACAACGTGCCCACCCTGGCGCCCGAAGAGGCGGCCGACATGATTGCCCAGGCCTGCATCTTCAAGCCGGTGCGCATTGCCACGCGCCTGGGCATCACCGGGCAGCTGCTGCATGCGCTGGTGCCGCGCGTGGCGCAGATCACCATGAATACGAGTTTTCGCATGTTCCCGGATTCCACCGCTGCCAAGGGCGACAAAAGCGCCAAGCCGCAGCTGTCGGCCGAAGCGGTGGCACTGCAGCAGATGATGCGCGGCATCCACTTCTGAAGCTACGCTGCCTTGCTCGAAGGGGCCCGTGTTGAACTCTGTTACCCAGAGGTCAGGCGGGCAGGGATAATCACAGGCTTTGCCCAATGGGCATCACACACAGCCTCCCTATGATTCTGGTAACTGGCGGCGCGGGTTTCATCGGCGCCAACTTTGTCCTTGACTGGCTCGCTGCCTCCAGTGAGCCCGTGGTCAACCTCGACAAGCTCACCTACGCGGGCAACCTGCATAACCTGGACAGCATCCAGGGGGATGCACGCCACATCTTCGTGCAGGGCGACATCGGTGAC
>DATLGV010000287.1:0-1558 GCA_035540275.1 Acidovorax sp.
CTGTTTGCCGCTGCCTGCAGCAAGCTGCCCACGCTGGACAACGCGCACGAAGTCTTCGAGTGGTGCGGCACTGCCGTCGCGCTGCACCACGCGGCGGGCAGAGCCAATGCCGGCCACGTTCATGAGGATGCGGGCGGGGCCGTGGGCGGCAGCGGCCTTCTCCAGCGCGGCGGTCACGCTGGCGGCGTCGGTGATGTCGCAGGGGCAGGCTACGCCGCCAATTTCAGCAGCCACCTTTTCGGCCAGCTCGGCATTGCGGTCGAGCACGGCCACCTTGGCGCCCAGGCGGGCCAGTTCGCGTGCGGTGGCCTCGCCGAGGCCCGATGCGCCGCCGGTCACGAGGGCGGCTTGTCCTTGAATCTGCATGGTGGGTCTGTCCTGTTCGGGGTGGGGTTCAGGCGCCGGGTTGGAGGATGCCCGGTGCCGTGTCGTCGTGCAAGGCCGTGACGAGCGCATCGCGGTGCTTGAGCACGGCGCGCTGGTTGACGGAGCCCTTGTCGGTGATCTCGCCCTTGTCGATGGACGGTGGCTCGGCCATCAGCAGCGCGCGGGCCACGCGGCTGGCGCTGCCGGTGGCCTCGCGGGCCAGCCCGTCCAGCACGGCTTCGATGCGCTGACGCACGGCGGGGTGGGCCACCACGTCGGCCCAGGGGGCGTCCGCGCCCAGGCCGGCCACTTCGCGGCAGGCGGGGGAGGGGAACAGCAGGGCGCCGACTTCCTTCATGTTCAGGCCGGTGAGCACCACGTCCTGAATGTAGGGCGCGCCCGCCACGATGATCTTGGCGCGCAGGGGGCCCACGCTCACAAAGGTGCCGGTGGAGAGCTTGAAGTCTTCGGCAATGCGGCCGTCAAACGCCAGGCCGCGGTGGATGTTGTTCTCGTCGATCCACTTCACGGCGTCACCGGTGCACAGGTAGCCTTCGTCGTCAAACGCATCGCGTGTGGCGGCATCGGAGCGCCAGTAGCCGGGCGTGACGTTGGGACCGCGGTAGCGCACCTCGGTCTTGCCATCCACCTCCACCAGCTTGAGCACCATGCCGGGCACGGGCGCGCCGATGTGGCCGGAGCGCACGTCGGGGCTGTTGCAGAACATGGCCGAGGGGGCGGATTCGGTCATGCCCAGGCCCGTGCACATCACGATGCGCTCGCCAATGGCGGCCTCTTGCGTGGCGTGCAGGCTGTCCCATACGGGCTGGGCCAGGCCGGCGCCCGAGTAGAAGAACAGGCGCACGCGCGACAGCAGGTTGGCGCGCAGCTGGGCGTCGGTCTTCATGGCCTCGGCAATCATTTCAAAGCCGGTGGGCACGTTGAAGTACACCGTGGGGGCGATCTCGCGCAGGTTGCGCAGGGTCTCGCCAATCAGTGCAGCGGTGGGCTTGCCGTCGTCGATGTACAGCGTGCCGCCGTGCATCATCGTGAGGCCGAAGTTGTGGTTGCTGCCGAAGGTGTGGTTCCATGGCAGCCAGTCCACCAGCACGGGCGGGGCCTCGGCCAGCACGGGCAGCGACAGCGAGATCTGCTGCAGGTTGGCGCACCACATGCGCTGGGTGTTGATGAC
>DATLGV010000288.1:0-1643 GCA_035540275.1 Acidovorax sp.
TCCTCACCATCTACGAAGGCACCACGGCCATTCAGGCCAATGACCTCGTGGGCCGCAAGACAGCCCGGGATGGCGGCCAGACGGCCAGGGGCATCGCCGCGCAGATCGAGAAGACCGAGGCCGACCTGCTGGCCAGCGGCACCCCCGCTGCGCTGGCCGTGGCCAAGCGCCTCACGGCCGCCCGCAAGGCGTTGCTCGACGTGATCGACTTTGTGGCCGGTGGCACCAAGGCCCAGCCCAATGCCGTGTTTGCGGGCAGCGTGCCCTACCTGATGCTGGCGGGCAATGTGGTGGCGGGCTGGCAGCTGGCGCGCAGCCTGCTGGTGGCGCAGGACCTGTTGCACAAGGGACAGGACCAAGCCTTCATGCGCGCAAAAATCACCACGGCCCAGTTCTATGCCGACCACATCCTGGTGAAGGCCCCGGGCCTGCGCGACAGCATTGTGGAAGGTGCTGCCAGCGTGACCGAGCTGGCGCTGGATGCCTTCTGAGATGTAGGCGAGCTGTGAGGAGACCGCCCCTTGCCATGGGGCTTGTTGATATAAAAATGATAGCTGCTAGCGCTTGATGGATAAGCGCTAGAGGCTTTTTCAATCAAAAATTCTGTCCTGGAAGTCGTTGCCATGTCCAAACTGCCTCCCGTGTTGCAAAACCTGTCGCTGCCCGTCATCGGTTCGCCGCTGTTCATCATCAGCAACCCCAAGCTCGTGATCGAGCAGTGCAAGGCGGGCGTGGTGGGCTCCATGCCCGCACTCAACGCCCGCCCTGCCGAGGTGCTGGACGAATGGCTGGCCGAGATCACCGAGACCCTGGCGGCCTACAACAAGGCCCACCCGGACAAGCCGGCCGCGCCCTTTGCCATTAACCAGATCGTGCACAAGAGCAACGACCGGCTGGAGCACGACATGCAGGTCTGCGCCAAGTACAAGGTGCCGATCATCATCACCAGCCTGGGCGCGCGCGAGGACGTGAACCAGGCCGTGCATGCCTGGGGCGGCGTGGTGCTGCACGACATCATCAACAACAAGTTCGCACACAAGGCGATCGAGAAGGGCGCCGATGGCCTGATCGCCGTGGCGGCAGGTGCCGGTGGCCATGCGGGCACCAAGAGCCCGTTTGCGCTGATCCAGGAGATCCGCCAGTGGTTCGATGGCCCGCTGGCACTCAGCGGCTCCATCGCCAGCGGCGGCGCGGTGCTGGCCGCGCAGGCCATGGGCGCGGACTTTGGCTACATCGGCTCGGCGTTCATCGCCACGCACGAAGCACGCGCGAGCGACGCGTACAAGCAGGCCATCGTGGAGGGCAGTTCGGACGACATCGTCTACAGCAACCTGTTCACCGGTGTGCACGGCAACTACCTGGCACCCTCGATCCGTGCAGCGGGCATGGACCCGGACAACCTGCCCGAGTCCGACCCCAGCAAGATGAACTTTGGCGGCGATGCCAAGAAGGCCTGGAAGGACATCTGGGGCTGCGGCCAGGGCATTGGCTCCATCGATGCCGTGACCAGCACCGCCGACCTGGTGGCCAAGCTGCGCAGCGAATACGAGGCCGCCCGCGCCCGCCTCAAGCTCTGAGCCCGCGTTGCGGGGGGGTAGGGGGCGAACAGATGCGTTCTGAAAAGCCGTCGCGAAGTCTGGCGT
>DATLGV010000289.1:0-2646 GCA_035540275.1 Acidovorax sp.
GGGGCAGGGTGTGTGACATGGAATGCAGACTGGGGTGGAAGCAGTGGGGCGCCGCGCTGGGCAGCGATGGCTGGGGAAATTATCAATTTACGTCGCTGGATTGATAATCATTGCCAAAGCACTGCACTTGTTCTTCATGCGCATCAATCAACCCCTGGACAGCCTCCCCGACATGGCAGTGTTTGCCCGCGTGGTGGACGCGGGCAGCTTCTCGGCTGCTGCCCGGCAGTTGGGCATCACCCCGTCGGCGGTCAGCCGCCAGGTGGCCCGGCTGGAGGGGGCGCTGCGCGTGCGCCTGCTGGAGCGCACCACCCGCAAGCTGCGGCTGACCGACGCGGGCACGGCGGTCTACGGCCGCTGCCAGGACATGGTGTCTGCCGCGCGCGAGGTGTGGGCGCTGAGCGACACGCACTCTGCCGCGCCCTCCGGCATGGTGCGCATGAGCATGGCCAAGGCGGTGGGGCGCCAGCTGGTGCACCCGCTGGTGCTGCCGTTTTTGCAGAAGTACCCCCAGGTCGACGTGCAGCTGCTGATCACCGACCGCACGGTGGACCTGTTCGAGGAGCCGATCGACCTGGCCCTGCGCGTGACCGACACCCCACCCCCGGGCCTGGCCGGACGGCCGCTGGCCACCTTGCGCCACCTGGCCTGCGCCAGCCCGCGCTACCTGGCCGAGCGGGGCCACCCCCAGCACCCGCGCGACCTGGAGCGCCATGCCTGCATCACCCTGGGCGAGGACGAACGCGACCGGCACTGGCGCTTCGAGCGCGCGGGCGAGACCGCCACGGTGGCCGTACGCGGCCGCTATGTGGCCAACCACAGCGAGGTGCGGCTGGAGGCCGCGCTGAGCCACCTGGGCATTGCCAGCCTGCCGGGCTTTACCGCGCGCGCTGCGTTGGAGCGGGGTGACCTGGTGACCGTGCTGCCCGATTGGGAACACAAGACCTCGTATGCGGGCACAGCCTGGGTGCTGTACCCGTCTCACCGCTTTCTGCCCGCCAAGCTGCGGGTTTGGATTGACCATCTGGTGGAAGGTTTTGCGGACGTGGAGTGAAGCGGGAGAGGGGTGCGAGGGCAGGGCGACCTCGCGGCGGGGTCCGTGGGTGTTGCGCCCTCGACAGGTCATCCGGCCCGGGGCCGATCACCCTGCGTCGTGGCCTGCGGGCCTGGGGAAAAGGTTGCCACCCCGCCGTTCCATGGCACGCAGCGTTGCGCAACCACCGCAGTTGCCCTCTTTTGTGTAACCAAAGCCTGAAAATCAGGGTTTTCATCTTGTCATTTTGCGTAATTATGAGAAATTACACACATGACGAGGCAATCGCCGCTGTTGTCAGCAGTTGGTGGTGCGTTACAGGCATTCGGCCTGCACCGTCCATCGGCCGCTGACAGCCGATGCCTCGCGGGTTGGTGCCCTGGAGCCTTGTTTCTCATGCGTCCTGTCCCGAATTCACTGCATGACGAAGTCGCCTCCCGGCTGCGGGAGCAGATTTTTGCGGGCACCTTGCCGCCGGGCAGCTTTCTGGACGAGGCCGCCCTGTGCGAGCGGCTGGAGATCTCGCGCACCCCGCTGCGCGAGGCGCTCAAGGTGCTGGTGGCCGAAGGGCTGCTGCGCCATGAGCCGCGCCGGGGGTGCTTCGTGGCTGAGGTCACCGCGAGCGACCTGGACGAAATCTTCCCGGTCATTGCGCTGCTAGAGGGCCGTGCCGCGCACGAGGCCACCCGCAAGGCCGTGGCGGCCGACATTGCCGCGCTGGAGCTGCTGCACGAACGACTGCAGCAATGCGCGGCCGACGGGCTGGTCACCGACTACTACGAAGCCAACTACGCCATCCACGAAGCCTTCATCACGCTGGCAGACAACCGCTGGTTGGCCCAGGTGATTGGCGACCTGCGCAAGATCCTGCGGCTGGCACGCCACAAGTCGCTGCATGCTCCAGGCCGCATGCAGCAAAGCCTGGCGGAGCACCTGGCCGTGTTTGCCGCCCTCAAGGCCCGCGACTGTGATGCCGCCGAAGAAGCCATGCGCACCCATCTGTTGCGCCAGCGCGATGCGCTGCGCGACGTAGCCCGCAACCAGCCATCGAGGTTGACACCATGATGAACAGCGCCCCCGAATGGATCGCCCGCAGCGTGTCCCGCCTGCGCACCGCCGCGCCTGCCGCCGACAAGGCGGGGGACAAGCCGGCCGACAAGCCGGCCAAGGCCGCACTCGACAAAACCGTGACCGATGTGGTTGCCAAGGTCGCCGTACCGCGCTCCACCCACGAGCGCCTGCAGGCCACGCTGCGCCGCGGCCAGGAGGCGCTGTCGCCCCGCGCGCTGCGCCGCCTGCTGGCCGACCTGCAGGAGGTGGTGGCCCCGCAGGTGAGCGAGATCGAAGGTGGCCGCCGCGCCCAGGCGGTGGCCGAGTGGTATGCCAAGGCCGAGCCTGAAGAGCGGCGCGACATGTGGCTGCTCATGTGCGAGCAGTTCGCGCCCGACGCCACGCGCTTCAAGTCGGCCCGCCAGCGCTACGAGGCAGCGGCGGGCACGGCCGAGGAAGGGCAGGCCGAGATCAGCCTGCGCCGCGCTTTGGTGTCGCCCCGCACGCGGCTGCTGCAGCGGTTTTCGGTGTTCCCTGAAGGCATGCGTTTTCTGGTGGACCTG
>DATLGV010000290.1:0-3816 GCA_035540275.1 Acidovorax sp.
TGCGTCCTGCGGGCTGGCACGGCGCTCGATCCAGCCCGCCTGCTCAAAGCGCCGCAATATCCGACTGATGTATCCGCCGTCCAGTCCCAGTTCGCGCGCGAGTTCGCTGGCCACGGGGGCTGCGCGATGGGCCAGCTCGTAGAGCACGCGCACGTCGGTCAGAGACAGCGTGCTGCCCAGGTACGGGTCCAGCACGCCAATGCGGCGGGTGATGAAGCGGTTGAACCGCCGCACCGCCTTGACGGCACTGGCAGGCACAGGAGCAGATAGAGCGGGCGAATGGGGGGAATCTGTGGATACCGTCATAAATGCCTTTGTCATGCAATTGATTGACTTTGGCAAGTATATCCTTGCCGCGAGTCAAGGCCTCCTCAGGGCAGGGGCAAGGCAGGCGCCGCGACAAAAACGGCTTGCCGCCGTAAAATCGCAGGTTACCCACCACAGCCGCGCCCCACGATGCCCCGTTGATCCATGGGGTGGCCGCCTCCCCATTGCATGAACGCCCCCGTTGACGTCTCCTTTTTTGCGCGCGCCGCAAAGCCCTTGACCAGCTACCGTCCGTACTGGGCCAAGCGCTTTGGCGCGGCCCCGTTCCTGCCGATGAGCCGCGCCGAGATGGACAAGCTGGGCTGGGACAGCTGCGACATCATCCTTGTGACGGGCGACGCGTACGTGGACCACCCCAGCTTCGGCATGGCCGTGATCGGCCGCACGCTGGAGGCCCAGGGCTTTCGCGTGGGCATCATTGCCCAGCCCGACTGGCAAAGCGCCGAGCCCTTCAAGGCGCTGGGCAAGCCCAACCTGTTCTGGGGCGTGACGGCGGGCAACATGGATTCGATGATCAACCGGTACACGGCCGACCGGAAGATCCGCAGCGACGATGCCTACACCCCTGGCGACGTGGGCGGCAAGCGCCCCGACCGCGCCGCCATCGTCTACAGCCAGCGCTGTCGCGAGGCGTACAAGGACGTGCCCATCATCCTGGGCGGCATCGAGGGCAGCCTGCGCCGCATTGCGCACTACGACTACTGGAGCGACAAGGTGCGCCGCTCCATCGTGGTGGACAGCAAGTGCGACCTGCTGCTGTACGGTAACGCCGAGCGCGCGCTGGTCGAGGTGGCCCACCGCATCGCCGCACGGGTGCCGGTGGAGCAGATCACCGATGTGCGCGGCACGGCCTTTGTGCGCCGTCCCGATGATGAAAGCGGTAAGGGCTGGTTCGAGATCGACTCCACCATGGTGGACGAGCCCGGCCGCGTGGAGCCGCATATCAACCCCTACATGACCACCAGCGAGCAGGCGGCCGCGCAGGGCGCCAGCTGCAGCAAGGAAGATGGTGGCAATGCTCCTGATTCAGGAGCTGCTAGCGCCTGTGGGACGGGCGCTAGCGGCCAAAATGACCCGAATCCTGCGATCCAGCCCATTCAGTTCGTTGCCAACCCCGCGCTCAAGGCCAGGCTGAAGGCGCCCCCGCGCGACAAGACCGTGATCCGCCTGCCCAGCTACGAGCAGGTCAAAAGCGACCCCGTGCTGTACGCCCACGCCAACCGCGTGCTGCACCTGGAGACCAACCCCGGCAACGCCCGCGCGCTGGTGCAGGCCCACGGTGAGGGCGCCACGGCGCGCGACGTGTGGATCAACCCACCGCCCATCCCGCTCACCACGGCCGAGATGGACCATGTGTTCGATCTGCCTTACGCGCGTGCGCCGCACCCCAGCTACGCCGATGAGAACGGCAGCCACGACGGCGCGACCAAAATCCCCGCGTGGGAGATGATCCGCTTCTCGATCAACATCATGCGCGGCTGCTTTGGCGGCTGCACCTTCTGCTCCATCACCGAGCACGAAGGCCGCATCATCCAGAGCCGCTCCGAAGACTCCATCATCCAGGAGATCGAGGACATCCGCGACAAGGTCAAGGGCTTCACCGGCACCATCAGCGACCTGGGCGGCCCCACCGCCAACATGTACCGCCTGGGCTGCCGCAGTCCTGAGATCGAAGCCGCCTGCCGCAAGCCCAGCTGCGTGTACCCCGGCATCTGCCAGAACCTCACCACCGACCACGGCCCGCTCATCAAGATCTACCGCCGCGGCCGCGCGCTCAAGGGCATCAAGAAGATCCTCATCGGATCGGGCCTGCGCTACGACCTGGCTGTGAAGAGCCCTGAGTACGTCAAAGAGCTGGTACAGCACCATGTGGGCGGCTACCTCAAGATTGCGCCCGAACACACCGAGCAGGGCCCGCTCACCAAGATGATGAAGCCGGGCATCGGCAGCTATGACAAGTTCAAGCAGATGTTCGAGAAGTTCAGCGAAGAGGCGGGCAAGAAGCAGTTCCTGATCCCGTACTTCATCGCCGCGCACCCGGGTACCAGCGACGAGGACATGATGAACCTCGCGATCTGGCTGAAAAAGAACGGCTTCCGTGCGGACCAGGTGCAGACCTTCTACCCGAGCCCCATGGCCACGGCCACGGCCATGTACCACTCGGGCCGCAACACCCTCACCAAGGTGCGCCGCCAGATGCGCGACGAGGCCGAGGAGTCGGTGGACATCGTGCGCGGCGAAAAGCGCCGCCGCCTGCACAAGGCCTTCCTGCGCTACCACGACCCCAACAACTGGCCGCTGCTGCGCGAGGCGCTCAAGGCCATGGGTCGTGCAGACCTGATCGGCAACGGCAAGCACCACCTGATCCCCACCTTCCAGCCCCTGACGGACGGCGGGTACCAGAGCGCGCGCCGCAAGAATTCCACGCCCACGGGCGCGAAGGGCGCCACGGCAGCGCCCGTCAAGCAAGTCAAGCCCATGAAGCCCGGTCAACCCCAGAAGGGCCGCATCCTGACCCAGCACACCGGCCTGCCACCGCGCGTCACCGGCGCCGCCAAGCCGTCCGCGCGCAAGCCGCGCTGAGATGGGTGGGAGGAACCGCGTGCTACCAATGGTGGGCGCGGTGGATGAAAGGTCGAAAGTCTCTCTGCCCCCTTGCCGGCCTCTCTGGGCCCGGTACTGCGACGGGTGGGTGATCCGGTGGAGCTTCAACCCTCTGCAGCGTGGGTGCCGACCATCACCGACTGCGGGCCGTCTCTGGCGGGCTGCGGGATCAGGTCTTCGATGATGAAGGTGCGGTAGTAGAACGCCGTGACCGCGCCTTCGGGCGCAATGGCATTCACTACAGCATCGGCCTCATCTTTGTCCGCCATGGCGATCAGCAGGCCGTGGTGGCCGCTGCCGGCTAGGTCGGCAATGCGCCGCACCATGTCGCCTTCGGCTCCCACGGAGGGGAGTGGTGCGTCTGCCGTGCCCAGGGTGTGCACAATTTCTTGCAGGATGACCTCGGGGCTGGCATACGCGATCTCGCCCTGGTGGCCTGCCGCCTGCAGTGCGAGCGCTGCCTGGCGCGCGCAGTCCTCGTCAGGGAACAGGGCGAACACCTGGCCGGTGGGGTAGAAAACCCCGCCCATGGTGGTCATGGTGGAGTCAAGGACGAGGGGTTTCATGGACATCTCCCAAGGTATTTCAGACCTTGGGATTGAAACCGGGTGCCTGTAAACGCTGTGTAGGTCTGCGGGCTGTCTTTGCGTCAGCCTGCGGTGCGCAGCGGTAGGCAAGGTCTTTTTGATGTGTCAAAAGGGCTCTCTTCCGTTTCGGGTGGAACGCAACATCCCGTACTAGCATGATGGTCAGGCCCTTGCTTTTTGCAAAGGACTACCCGGCAAGTGAGTGAGCTTGCCAGCGATCAGGAACGCCATGGCTACGAAGTGATTGGTGGTTCCATAGCCCCGCGCCTTGGCCTTGCTCGCTTGCAGTAGCGAGTTC
>DATLGV010000291.1:0-2487 GCA_035540275.1 Acidovorax sp.
GATCTATACTGCACAAAAATTCAATACATGCATTTTAATTCATGTTTCATTTTCCTCGTCCAGATGCGGTGACCCTCAACGCTTGCAGCCGCATCGCGCCGGTCAGGCGCACCCCGAGCAGGAAAGACAACGCGGCCATCGCGGCATCGTCCCATGCACACAGCACCAGAGACCGGCGCCGGTACGGGTAACCCATAGGTATTCACCACCGAACGCTTGCAGTAAATTACTTTAAGCCTAAACAAAGGAGACAAGCCCCATGACCACCCGCCGCCTCGTCATCAGCCGCAGTGCCGCCCTCGTTGGCGCAGCATCCGCCGGCCTGCTGCTGCCCTCCATCGTGCGTGCTCAAAGCGGCAAGGTGCGCGTGGGTTTCATGCTGCCCTACACCGGCACGTTTGCCCAGCTGGGCGTGGCCATTGAAAACGGCGTGCGCCTGGCCATCGACCAGCAAGGCGGCAAGCTCGGCGGGCGCGAGATCGAGTGGTTCAAGGTGGACGACGAGTCCGAGCCCAGCAAGGGCGTGGAAAACGCCAGCAAGCTGGTGCAGCGCGACAAGGTGGATGTGCTGATCGGCACCGTGCACTCGGGCGTGCAGATGGGCATCCAGAAGGTGGCGCGCGACACCGGCGTGCTCAACCTGATCCCCAACGCAGGCGTGCATGCCGCCACCCGCGCCCTCTGCGCCCCCAACGTGTTCCGCACCTCGTTCAGCAACTCGCAGCCCACGCTGGCGCTGGGCAAGGCCATGGTCGAAAAGGGCCACAAGAAGGCCGTCTGGATCACCTGGAAGTACGCGGCTGGCGACGAAGCGTTTGAGGGCTTCAAGGAAAGCTACACCAAGGCCGGCGGCACCATCGTCAAGGAACTGGGCCTGCCCTTCCCCAATGTCGAATTCCAGGCGCTGCTGACCGAAATTGCCGCACTCAAGCCCGATGCCGTGGCCTGCTTCTTTGCGGGCGGCGGTGCGGCCAAATTCATCCGCGACTACGCAGCGGCAGGCCTCAAGGACAAGATTCCGCTGTATGGCTCGGGCTTCCTGACCGAAGGTGTGCTGGACGCCGCGGGCCCGGCGGCGGACGGCATCATCACCACCATGCACTACAGCGACTCGCTGGACACGCCGCGCAACAAGCAGTTCCGCCTGGAATATGCCAAGGCCTTCCGCAGCCAGCCCGACGTGTACGCCGTGCAGGGCTACGACACCGGCCTGTTGCTGGTGCAGGGTGCCAATGCCGTCAAGGGCGACATGTCGGCCAAGCCCGCGCTGTACAAGGCCCTGGAGAGCGCCGTGATCGACAGCCCGCGCGGCAAGTGGACGATGAGCAAGTCCCACAACCCCGTGCAGGACATCTACCTGCGCCAGGTAGAGAACAAGGAAAACAAGGTGATCGGCGTGGCCGCCAAGGCGCTGGCCGACAGTGGCGCCGGCTGCAGGATGGGCTAAGGGCGGGGTCACCCCCCTGAGGCGCTGCGCGCCTTCCCCCCGCTCTCGCAGCGCTGCGCGCTGCGGGCAGGGGGACGCGGCCCTCGCTGCGGGGCGGCCCTTGCTCGGCTGCCCTCAAAGGGGCCGCGCCAGTTGCCAACTTCACGGGTACATCGCCCGCACAAAACCCCTTGACCAGTCGCTACCAGCAACATCGGCAGGCCGCCAACCTCACCACCTTCATGGACTTCGCCACCTTCCTGATCCAGCTGCTCAACAGCGTGCAATACGGCCTGCTGCTGTTCATGCTGGCGGCCGGGCTCACGCTGATCTTCGGGATCATGGGCGTGGTCAACCTGGCGCACGGCAGCTTCTACATGCTGGGGGCATACCTCGCGTATTCGCTGTCGGGGCATTTCGGCAGCCTGGCGTTGGCCATCGTGGGGGGCGCGCTGCTGTCGGCGGTCTTCGGGCTGGCGCTGGAATGGCTGCTGTTCCGCCACTTCTACCACCGCGACCATCTGGACCAGGTGCTGCTGACCTTCGGGCTGATCTACATCTTTGAAGAGCTGCGCTCCATCCTGTGGGGCGACGATGTGCATGGCGTCCCCATCCCCAAGGTACTGGACTGGTCGATTCCGCTCACCGACACCCTCTCCTATCCGGTCTACCGGCTGTTCATCTCAGGCGTGTGCATTACGCTGGCTGTGGCGCTGTACCTGCTGATCTCCAAGACCCGCCTGGGCATGAAGATCCGCGCTGGCGCCTTCAACCGCGACATGGCCGAGTCGCTGGGCGTGAACATCAAGCTCATCCATGCCATCGTGTTCGCGCTGGGCGTGGGCCTGGCGGCGGTCGCGGGCATGGTGGCTGCGCCCGTGTCGAGCGTCTACCCCAACATGGGCTCCTCGGTGCTCATCATGTGCTTTGTGGTGGTGGTGATTGGTGGCATCGGTTCGGTACGCGGTGCGCTCATTGCTGCGCTGCTGGTGGGCTTTGTCGATACGTTTGGCAAGGTGCTGCTGCCGCAGGCAGCGGGCATGCTGGTCTATATGCTGATG
>DATLGV010000292.1:0-2346 GCA_035540275.1 Acidovorax sp.
GCCTGCCAGCCTCCACGCTGTTCCGTCTGCCCCAGGCGCCTGCCGCTTCGAAGGCCGGCTTCACCCTCGCACAGAAGATGGTTGGCCGGGCCGTGGGTCTGCCAGAAGGCCAGGGCGTGCGTCCTGGTACCTACTGCGAGCCCAAGATGACCACCGTGGGCTCGCAAGACACCACGGGCCCCATGACCCGCGACGAGCTGAAAGACCTGGCTTGCCTGGGCTTCTCGGCCGACCTGGTCATGCAGTCGTTCTGCCACACGGCCGCTTACCCCAAGCCCGTGGACGTGAAGACCCACCGCGAACTGCCCGCGTTCATCAGCAACCGCGGTGGCGTGGCCCTGCGCCCCGGTGACGGCGTGATCCACAGCTGGCTCAACCGCCTGCTGCTGCCTGACACCGTCGGCACGGGTGGCGATTCGCACACGCGTTTCCCCATCGGTATTTCGTTCCCCGCAGGCTCCGGTCTGGTGGCCTTTGGTGCTGCCACGGGCGTGATGCCGCTGGACATGCCCGAGTCGGTGCTGGTGCGCTTCAAGGGCGACATGCAGCCTGGCGTGACGCTGCGCGACCTGGTGCACGCGATTCCGCTGTACGCGATCAAGGCCGGTCTGCTGACGGTGGCCAAGGCGGGCAAGAAGAACATCTTCTCGGGCCGCATCCTCGAAATCGAAGGTCTGCCCAACCTGAAGGTCGAGCAGGCGTTTGAACTGTCGGACGCCTCGGCAGAGCGCTCCGCCGCTGGTTGCACCATCAAGCTCAACCCCGAGCCGGTCAAGGAATACCTCACCAGCAACGTGGTGCTGATGAAGAACATGATCGCCGACGGCTACGCTGATGCACGCACGCTGCAGCGCCGCATCGAGAAGGTGGAAGCCTGGCTGGCCAACCCCCACCTGCTCGAAGCCGACAAGGATGCGGAATACGCAGCCGTCATCGAGATCGATCTGGCCGACATCAAGGAACCCATCCTGTGCTGCCCGAACGACCCTGATGACGCCAAGACCCTGTCCGACGTGGCGGGCACCAAGATCGACGAAGCCTTCATCGGTTCGTGCATGACCAACATCGGCCACTTCCGCGCGGCCGCCAAGCTGCTGGGCGGCAGCCGTGACATCCCCGTCAAGCTGTGGGTGGCACCGCCCACCAAGATGGACGAGAGCGAGCTGATCAAGGAAGGCCATTACGCCAACTTTGGTGCCGCTGGCGCCCGTACCGAAATGCCCGGCTGCTCGCTGTGCATGGGTAACCAGGCACAGGTGCGCGAAGGTGCTACGGTGGTGTCCACCTCCACCCGCAACTTCCCCAACCGCCTGGGCAAGAACACCAACGTGTTCCTGGCGTCTGCCGAGCTGGCCGCCATCGCGTCCAAGCTGGGCAAGATCCCCACGGTGGCCGAGTACCACGAAGCCATGGGCATCGTGAACAAGGATGGCGCTTCGATCTACAAGTACCTCAACTTCGACCAGATCGAAGAGTACGCAGACGTGGCCAAGGGCGTAGCTGCCTGATTGCCTCCGCTCGGCGGTGCATGTGCACAAAGCGGCCCCTCGGGGCCGCTTTGTTTTTGTGGGCGCGTCCATGGTCCGTGGTGTTGCGCTGCGGACTGTTCGCGGAACGTTCACTTCGCGCCGCGCTCAGAGTCCGCACAACCATACAACGCGACGCCACGATGTTCAAGTCCTTCTTCTTCGCCCGCCGCTGGTGGGCCTGGTCTCTTCTGGGTTCCATCGTCATCCTGCTGGCCACGGCTTACCGGGTGCGGCTGGATGTGCAGATCAACGACTGGTTCGGCAGCTTCTACGACTTGATCCAAGAGGCTTTGGGCAAGCCGGGCAGCATCACCGCAGAGCAGTTCTGGGGGCAGCTATCGACCTTTGCGCGCATCGCCATGATCTATGTGACGACGGCGGTGCTGGCGGATTTTTTCAGCAAGCACTACATCTTTCGCTGGCGCCAGGCGATGAATGAGCACTACATGGCGGCCTGGCCGCGCCTGCGGCACATCGAGGGCGCGGCACAGCGTGTGCAGGAGGACACCATGCGTTTCGCCCGCACCATGGAGGACCTGGGCCTGAGCTTCATGCGCAGCCTCATGACGCTCGGGGCCTTTCTGCCGGTGCTCTGGACGTTGTCCGACAAAGTCACCGCGCTGCCCTTGATCGGCGCCGTTCCGCATGCCCTGGTCTGGGTCGCACTGGCCTGGTCATTGGGGGGCACGTTGCTGCTGGCCTGCGTGGGCGTGAAGCTGCCGGGGCTGGAGTTTCACAACCAGCGCGTGGAGGCGGCGTACCGCAAGGAACTGGTGCTGGGCGAGGACGACCCGAACCGGGCCTCGCCGCCCACAGC
>DATLGV010000293.1:0-3280 GCA_035540275.1 Acidovorax sp.
CATGCCGCTATTAAAAATGCAGCTGTTTGCGCTTTGTGCACCGGCCTGTTCCGCCGCTTTGGTGTCCAACCCATGCTGTCAAACTCCCATGATCCTACGGCCCGGCCGCTGGTGCCAGGCGGGGTGGCGCAGCACCGGTCTGGCGGGCCCCTGTCCGCTGGCCGCCCCTGTGCAGCCGCTGGGCAGATCGATTTATCTGAATCAAATCAACAGCTTGCGAAAATACTTACTTTTGGTCAACAACCATACCGTGTTACCCTTCGCCCCCATGTCCAGATGGTTTTGCATCCTTCTCCTCGCCTGCGCCACCGCTGCGCATGCCGCGCCCCAGGGCACCAATTCTGACGATATGGACCGCTTGCTCGCCGAGAAAGGGCTGTTCACCCGACTGGAAGACGTGGGCCACAAAGTGGCTGACAAGGCCCAGAACGTGGCGGGCCGCGCGGGTGACCTGGTGGTCAACGCCATGGGTTTTTTGGGCGTGCCCTACAAGCGCGGCGGCAACAGTGCCGAAACCGGATTTGACTGCAGCGGCTTTGTGCGTGCCATCTATGAACAGACCGTGGGGTTGATGCTGCCGCGCCGCGCAGACCAGCAGGCCGCAGCCACCCAGGTCATCGACAAAAAAGAACTGCAACCCGGCGATCTGGTGTTCTTCAACACCATGCGCCGCAATTTCAGCCATGTGGGCATCTATGTGGGTGACAACAAGTTCATCCACTCGCCCCGCAGCGGCTCCGAAATCCGGGTGGAAGACATGGGCTTGGCCTATTGGGCCCGCCGTTTCAATGGCGCACGCCGCGTGGCGCAGACCGACGGCGTGGAAAGCAGCGCCCAAGCTTCCCAGACACCACGGTAACCGCCGCGGCCCGCGCTGCAGAGCATCAGGGCTTGATCACGTAGACCGTCTCGGTGCTGCGGATCGGGCCACCCGTGATGTTGACCGGGCCTGCTGACGGATCGCCCCGCAGCAACGCCTTGGCGGCCGCCATGTCGGCCTGGTAACGCGCCCGGGCCTCTGCATCGCAAGCCTTGCGCTCTGTCGCCGGCATGGCCCGGCACTCCTCCAGACTCACCTTGAGCCCACCCCCTGCCTCGCGGATGGCCGACTGGTAACGTTGCTGGGGCGTGGTGTCGGGCACTGCGCCACGCGCCAGCGATGCCTCTTCGCTCTGGGCCTGCGCTGCGGTGGGCAGCGCCAGCGCGCCCCCCAAGGCGCACGCCACGAACAGCCGGGCAGCCGACCGCTTCCAGAATGGGTGGACCGCGCCCAGACGCAGGCGGGGTGCTGCGGGCGCAGCGGCGGGGAGCGAAGGAATGGTTGACATTGTGAACATGGGAGTTACACCTTTCTCTCGGTCAGGGATGGAGCGGGTGGCGGCTCCGTTTTGGGAGGCCATGGATGGCATCGGGCCGCACCCACCGGATGCCCCACTGTAGACCTGATCGCCACCCGCGCAGCGCCAGCACCGGCCGCGCGCCCCTGTCGGACACTGCCCACAGGGCGTTGCCATGACATACAGCAAAGGCTCAGAAAAAAGGCATGAAAGGGCATTGTCCGACAGCGGTTTGACTGCCCTATCCGTAAAGTGACTCCATGGTCTGGACCAACTGTCAAGGGGAACAACATGCTGTCACTGCTGGGGATGCTGCTGATTGGTTTGGTGGTGGGCTTGATAGCCCGCGCCATCAAGCCCGGGGACGACAAACTGGGCTGGGTCATGACGGCGCTGCTGGGCGTGGCAGGCTCTTTTCTGGCCAGCTACGTGGGCATGGCGATGGGCTGGTACGCCCAGGGCGACAGCGCGGGCTGGATTGCCTCGGTGCTGGGAGCCGTCGCCTTGCTGGTGGTGTATGGCCTGGTCAAGGGAAAATCCTGAGCGGTGCGTGCACCGTGTACTGAGCGCATTCGAGCGCATTCCGCTGTGATCACCCTCACTTTGTCACCCATGCCCACCTCATCGCAAATGGCTGCTGGAGACCCTGAACTGGCTGCGGCCGTGCGCCGCGCGCGCAAGCTGCTGCACCGCCGCGCCGTGGTGGCAGCTGCCGCCAGCATGGTGCCCGTGCCGGGGTTGGACTGGGCGGTCGATGCCGCCCTGCTCTCGCGCCTGATCCCCCGGATCAACGCCGAGTTCGGCCTCACGGCCGAGCAGATCGACCAGCTGGACCCGAACAAGCGGGAGCAGGTGCAAAAGGCGGTCGGTCTGGTAGGGTCTGTGCTCATCGGCAAGCTGATCACCCGCGAACTGGTCATTCGTGCCACCCAGACCGTGGGGCTGCGCCTCAGCACCAAGCAGGTCGCCAAATACGTGCCCCTGGCAGGCCAGGCGGTGGCGGCCACCATCGGCTACGCCACCCTGCGCTACCTGGGCGAGCAGCATTTGCGCGACTGCATCCGCGTGGTGCAGCAGGCGCAACTGCGATTGCCGCCACCTGCGTCAGCTTCAACGGTCAAGCGCTGACCCCACAAGGCTATATCGGGGGATCGCGCCGGCTGCGCGTCAACTGGCCGAGCAGACAAAGCTGCTGGCATCCTCCACACTGCCCGAGCCCTTGTACTTGGCAAACTGCGGGTACGGGCACAGCGGCCGCGTGCGGTTGGGGAAGTCGGTGTTTGTGGGCAGTGCCTTGGCCGCAATGCTTTGCGGCGCAATGCCCTTCTCCACCCAGTCGACCATGGTCTGGACCGAGTCGAAGTTATCGGTGGCCGGGCCGCCCGAGCAGTGGTTCATGCCCGGCACCAGGAAGGTCCGCGCAAAGTTCTGCGTTGCCGCCACGCCGCCGTTGTTGGCCGCCAGGCGTTCGTAGTAGTCCACTGTGTCAAACGCCGAGAAGATCGGGTCGGACATACCGTGGATGAACAGCAGCTTGCCACCGCGCTGCTTGTAGGCCGCCAGTTGGTCGTCGGCATAGGTGTCGTAGATGGCCGAATACGCTGCCATGCGTGCGGGGTCGGTGTCGAAGTTGAACGCCAGCGGGTTGAACGACAGATCGGGCGGCGTGAAGAACTCGTTGACCAGTGCATCCACCATCAGCGTGATGTAGCGCGCATCGGGCGTGGCCGTGGTCGAGTTGCCCAGCGTCCACGACCGCCAGCCCGGTGCCGCCAGCCCGGCGTCCCACGGTTGGCCGGTGTACAGCGCCTTGCCAGCGGAGTTGCGGGGTCCGGAAAACACGCTCTTGAGCGCACCCACCTGGGCGGACGACAGGCAGCTGTCGGTCTTGCCGCCCGTGCATTGCAGCACGGCGGGGTCAAAGGCCTTGCAGGCATTGACGT
>DATLGV010000294.1:0-2302 GCA_035540275.1 Acidovorax sp.
GCATCATGGCGCTGGCCACGGCGGGCGTGGGGCTGGCGATGCGCGATGGCGGGCAAACGCAGCTGGAGCGGGAGGCCGCGCGGCTGGCGGCGCTGCTCGAATCCGCACGCGCCCAGTCGCGCGCCGGGGGCATCCCGGTGCGCTGGCGCGCGCTGCCGGGGGGCTTCCGTTTTGAAGGGCTGCCGCGCAGCGCCCAGGCCGCTCTGCCCAACCAGTGGCTGGACCCCGGCACCGTCGTGCGCGGCCCGGCAGTGCTGCAACTCGGCCCCGAGCCCCTGATCGGCCCGCAACAGGTGCTGATCACCCACCAGTCCTCCCCCGACCGCACCCTGCGCATTGCCACCGATGGTGTGCGCCCGTTTTCCGTGGACGCGGTGCAGTGAGGATGCGCCGCCCTCCCATAAGCCACCGAGGCTTCACGCTGGTGGAAGTGCTGGTGGCGCTGGCCATTGTGGCCATTGCCCTCATGGCGGGGCTGCAGGCCACGACGGCGCTCACACGCAACGCAATGCGGCAGTCCGACATCGTGCTGGCGCAGCTGTGCGCGGAGAACGAGCTGGTCAAGGCCCGGCTCTCGCGCCAGATGCCCAGCGTGGGGGACAGCAGCCTGACCTGCGAGCAGGCCGGGCGCCAGTTGCAGGTGGTGACCATCGTGCGGCCCACACCCAACCCGAGCTTTCGGCGCATCGATGCACAGGTGCTGGATGGGGACAACTCCATCCTGCGCCTCTCCACCATCGTTGGAAGGTATTAATGCCCCCCCTGAGTCGCTTCGCGCCTTCCCCCCGTGAGGGGGACGCACCCGGTGGCCTGGCAGAGCCAGTTCCACGGGTGCGCTGGCCTCGCGTCGCGCCAGTTTCGAGGGTCCCGCGCGGCTTCACGCTCATTGAGCTGCTGGTCGCCATCAGCGTGATGGCGTTGATTGCCATCCTGAGCTGGCGCGGGCTCGATGGCATGGTGCGGGCGCAGGAGTCCACGCGCCAGCGGGCGGACGAGATGCTGGTGCTGCAGGCCGCGCTGGGCCAGTGGGGTACGGACCTGGACGCCCTGGTGTCCATCGCCAACACCACGCCGCTGGACTGGGACGGCCAGGTGCTGCGCCTCACCCGCCGCAGCAGCGCCGTGCCCGACGAGGGTGCGCTGGTGGTGGCCTGGACCCGCCGCAACAACAACCAGGGCGTGGGCCAGTGGCTGCGCTGGCAGTCGCCGCCGGTGCGCACCCGCGCCGACTGGCGGCAGGCCTGGGAGCAGGCCGCCCAGTGGGCGCGCACGCCGGGCGATGCCGAACGGCGCTACGAGGTGACGCTGCTGCCGCTGGACAACTGGCAGATCTTTTATTACCGGGGTGGTGCATGGTCCAACCCGCAGTCGAGCACGGGCACCCCGACGGGTGACAGCACCTTGGCCATCCCGGACGGCATCCGTCTGCAGATCACCCTGCCCCCGGGCCAGGCGCTGGCAGGCCAGCTGACGCGCGACTGGGTCAACCCCGTGCTGGGCGGAGGCAGATCGTGAGTACCCCCCTGAGCGGCTGCGCCGCATACCCCCAGGGGGACGCCACCCGTGGCCTGGCAAAGCCAGCTCCACGGTGGCACTCGCTGCGGCAGCGTCCATTGCACAGGCACAGGACGCACGGCGCCGCCCTGCTCGCCGCCATGCTCACCGTCACGCTGGTCGCCACCTTTGCGGCCGCCGCGATGTGGCAGCAGTGGCGCGCGGTGGAGGTCGAGACGGCCGAGCGCGGCCGCGTGCAGTCCGCATGGATCCTGATCGGCGCGCTCGACTGGTCGCGGCTGATCCTGCGCGAGGACGGGCGCTCGGGCGGGGCCGACCACCTGGCCGAGCCCTGGGCCATCCCCTTGCAGGAGGCGCGCCTGTCCAGCTTTCTCGCGGCCGACAAGAACGTGACGCAGGTCGACGACGCGAGCACCGACACCACCGAGGCCTTCCTGTCGGGCCAGATCACCGACCTGCAGGGCCGCCTGAACCTCACCAACCTCGCAGAAGGCGGGCAGGTACAGGCCGTGGCACTGCGGCAGTTCACCCGGCTGTTCGAGCGCCTGGGCCTGCCCGGCCAGCAACTGAGTGTGCTGATCGACGGCCTGCGCCGCGCGCAGGCGGGCGCAGGCACCGACAGCGGCTCCGCCCCCCTGCTGCCACCCAGCGTGACCCAGCTGGGGTGGCTGGGCCTGACCCCCGCCACGGTGGCGACGCTCGCCCCCCATGTGACGCTGCTGCCCGTGCGCACCCCGGTCAACCTGAACACCGCCGACATCAACGTGCTGATGGCCGCCATCGACGG
>DATLGV010000295.1:0-5990 GCA_035540275.1 Acidovorax sp.
AGCCCATCCAGGCCAAGCTGGCAGCGTTGATCGGCGAGATCGCCCGCAGCGACGACGTGCGCAGCAAGCTGTTCCAGCAAGGGTGGCAGACGGTGGGCTCGTCGCCCGAAGGCCTGGCCAACCGCATCAAGGCCGACACCAACCTGCTGGGCGGCGTGATCGCGATGCGGGGCATCAAGGCCGAATAAGGCCCAAGGGCGACGGCGACGCAGCGGGGCGCGGCGCCCGGGCTCGCCGCCGGGCTGGGCTCAGCCCCCAGCCTCTGCCAACAACACCTTCACATCGGCCGCCAGCGCCTGTGCACCGCTGCCGTAGCGGTTGTAGACCCGCAGGCGGCCTGCGGGGTCGTACACGTAGCTGCCGGCCGAGTGGTCCATGGTGTAGCTGGTGGGCGTCTTGCCATCGACCTTTTTGTAGTAGATCTTGAAGTCCTTGGCGACGGCGGCCAGCTGCTCGGGCGTGCCATACAGTGCCAGGAAACTCGGGTCGAAGTTGGCCATGTAGGCCTTCAGCACCTCGGGTGTGTCGCGCTCCGGGTCCACTGTCACAAAAATGCCCTGCAGGCGGTCACCATCCTTGCCGAGCATCTGCTTGACCTCGGCCAGTTCCTGCATCGACGTGGGGCACACGTCGGGGCACTGGGTGTAGCCGAAGAACACCACCACCACCTTGCCGGCAAAGTCCTTGATGTGGCGGGGTTGGCCGTTGTGGTCGGTCAGGGGAATGTCGCGGGCGTATTCAGCGCCTGTAACGTCCACGCCCCTGAACTCGGTCTTTTTCTCGGAACATGCGCCCAGCAGGCCTGTAGCACAGATGGATATTGCGCCAGCAGCTATCAATTGAAGAGCATTACGTTTCTGCATGGAGGTCATCACAGCACATAGTGGTCCACCAGCAGTGCCGCAAACAGCACGCTCAGGTGGATGAGGGAGAAGCGGAAGGTCTTGCGGGCCAGAGCGTCCGAATAATTGCGCCACAGCGCAAACGCGTACCCGCAAAAACCGAGGCTGAGGAGCACGGCGGCAACCAGATAGATCCAGGAACTCATGCCGTAGATGAAGGGCATCATGCACCCGGCCAGCAGGATGAGCGTGTACAGGAACACCTGCAAGCGCGTGAACTCGTTGCCATGCGTGACCGGCAGCATGGGCAGGCCGGACTTGCGGTAGTCCTCCACCCGGTACAGGGCCAGCGCCCAGAAGTGCGGCGGCGTCCACAAAAAGATGATGAGGAAGAGGATGAGCGCCTCGGGCCCCACATCGTTGGTCATGGCCGCCCAGCCCAGCACCGGCGGCATGGCCCCGGAGGCGCCACCGATCACGATGTTCTGGGGCGTCAGGGGTTTGAGGATCACGGTGTAGACCACCGCATAACCCACAAAGGTGGCGAAGGTGAGCCACATGGTCAGCGGGTTGATCCACACATACAACAGCACAGAACCCACCGCACAGAGCACGGCAGAGAACAGCAGGGTCTGCGCGTTGGACAGCTCGCCCTTGGCCGTGGGGCGCCAGGCGGTGCGCTTCATCTTGGCATCGATACCCTGCTCGACGATGCAATTGAACGCGGCCGCAGCACCGGCCACCAGCCACACACCCAGGCAGGCCAGCGCCATGTGGCCCAGTTGCGCAGCATTGGGCAGGCCGGGCACGGCCAGCACCATGCCGATCAGCGCACAAAAGACGATGAGCTGCACCACGCGGGGCTTGGTCAGCGCATAAAACTGCTGGAACCGCGAGGGCGGCGCAGCAACGGCGGAGGGGGCAACACTCATGCAGATACTCTCGATGCGCCCGTGGGCGCGGAAAACTCTCGGGGCGCGGGCGCCGTGCGGCTGGACACCAGGGTCCAGGTCAGCACCACCACCAGGGCAGCAGCGCCGCCGGTGTGCAGCACGGCCGCCACCAGCGGCCAGTCCAGCACCACGTTGGACAAACCCGTCACCAGCTGCAGCAAGGCCAGCCCGCCGATCCACCGTGCCTGCGTGGGCAACACGCCGCTGCGCTGGAAGCGCCAGGCCACCAGGCCCAGTGCCAGCAGCACCACATAGGCCATGAGGCGGTGCACGTAATGAATGGCGGTGAGCGCCGCAAAGCTGATGTGGCTGCCGTCTTGCAACAAGCCCAGCTTGCGCCAGATCTGGAAGCCCTGCGCAAAGTCCATGGCAGGCCACCAGCTGCCCTGACAGGTGGGGAAGGTGGTGCATGCCAGCACGGCATAGTTGGTGCTGACCCAGCCGCCCAGCACCACCTGCGTGGCGAGCAGCAATGCCGTCAGTACCAGCCCCCAGCGCAGCGCGGGGGGCAAGGCCACCGGTGAGCGCCCCTGGGCACCGTGGGTATGGCGCACCGCCTGCACACACAACAGCGTCAGCAGCACCAGGCCACCGATCAGGTGCAGGGTGACGATGGCGGGAAAGAGCTTCATGGTCACCGTGAGTGCACCAAACGCACCCTGCAGGCACACCCACAACAAGGTCACCGTGGGCCACCAGGGACTGAGCGGGGGCGCCTGCCCACCATCGCGCCGGGCACGCCGTCGCTGCACCCACGAGGACACGGTGATGACAATGATCAGCACCCCCACAGCCGTCGCCAGGTAACGGTGGATCATCTCGATCCAGGCCTTGCCGTGCGTCACCGGGCCGGTCGGCATGGCCTCCTGTGCGGCCGCAATCTCGGCGCGGGCGCCCACCGGGCTGGCGCTGCCATAGCAGCCGGGCCAGTCGGGACAACCGAGGCCCGAATCGGTCAGGCGTGTGAAGGCGCCGAACAGCACCAGATCAAACGTGAGGAACAGCGTGAGCACCGTGAGCGCCTGCAGGCGCCGCATGGGACTGCTGCGGCGGTTGCGCGCCCACACCCAGACCAGCGGCCCCAGCGCGATCACCAGGCCCAGCAGCATGAGCTCGAGCACGGGCGCCAGGTCGTACAGCGGTTGGGTATCGGTCATGGCTTCACCGGCCGCCCCGGCTCGTCCCACGAAGAAGAAGCGCGCAGCAGGCGCTCCAGGTCACGCTTGGCCTTGGCGGCACCACTGGTGTCCATGGCCGCCGGAAAACGCATCATCCAGTTGCCCATCGGGTCCACCACATAGAGGTGGTCTGCCAGCTGCTGGCCGGGGGCTGGCTCCAGCCAGGCCTTGAGAGCACCCGGCTCCACCCGCAGTACGGTGGCCTGTAGCAGTGCGGGCGCGAGGGCGTCGGGTGGCATGGCGTTGTCGTTGATCAGCCAGACCCAGTCCACCCGGTCTTTTTCCTTGCCCAGGCTCTCGCGCAGCTGGCGCTGCAGGTACAGGTGCTTCTGGCAGGCCGGGTCGCAGTCGCCCCCGGCCACGCTCACCAGCAACCATTGGCCCTTGAGGGACTCCAGCCGCGTGGCCCCGCCGTTGAGCGTGGAGGCTGCGAGCGCGGGCACCGTGCGCTGGGGGTTGATCAGCTCGCCATAATTGCGCCGCCCCTCGGGGCGGATCACGTAGTAAGTGAAGTACGAGGCGACCACCGGCGCCGCGCAGATCAGCAGCACGCCCAGCATCTTCCAGCGCCCATGGCGCGCACGTTGAGCGGTGGCGACCGCCTCCCCCGCCTCGGGCAAGGTGTGTACGGTCAGCCCCAGCGGGTGCTCCGCACGCGCCTCAGGCGGCAGGCTGGCTGCGCGGGCGAATGAACCGTCGGACGATTTGGAACCAGACATAAAGGAGTGCTATCAGGCCGCAGAGCCCGAACCATTGAAATGCGTAACCGTAGTGTTTTTCGACACCTGCGCCGACCACAGGCCAGTCGCGCAGCAGGCCATCGCCCGCGTCGCCCACTGGGCCCGTCTGCAACACCGTGAGGGGGGCGAGCGCCAGACCGGTTTCGGTGCGGAACGCTGCCAGGTCCAGATTTTGCCGGATGCGGGAAGACCCCTGCACGCTATCGCCCCCCTGGAACTCATAGAGCCGCGAGGGCGCCGGGGCCACGCGGCCTTGAATGCGCACCTCGGCATCAGCCGGCGTGGTCACTGAGGGCAGCTGGGTGCGGTCCTGAAAATTGCGCGCCACCCATCCGCGCTGCACCAGTACCACCCCAGCGCCACCCTCAGAAAGCTGCAGTGGGGTGAGCACAAAAAACCCCGGGCGCCCCTGCATCTGCCGATTGTCCAGATACACCGTGTGTTCAGGCAGCCAGCGCCCCTGCAGCACCACGGCACGGTGTACGAGGGCCTGTTGGGCCTCGGGCGCCATGTTGGCAGGGTCTGTCAGCGTGCGTCCGTCAACGGCCGGCAGAGTGGCGCGCGCATCCAGCATCGCCTGCAACGACTCTTTCTGGGCGGCTCGCGACAATTGCCAGCGCCCCAACGAAGCGGTGACCAGCATGCCCACCACGGCAGCCAGGGTAATGAGCCAAAAACGCAGGTCCGCAGGACGGCGAAGGGGGGTCACAGGATAATGCGCTCCATGAAATACCTCGTAGTGCTGGCGTTCATCGCCATTCTGGCCAGCCTGGCATCCGCCCTGTTCTTCATGATGCGCAACGGGCGCGACGACAAGAGCAAGGGCAACCACATGGCCAAGGCGCTGGCGGTGCGCGTGGGGCTGTCCATCGTGCTGTTCTTGTGCATTCTGGTGGCCTGGCAGCTGGGATACATCCAGCCCACCGGCCTGCCCGCCACCCGTTGATCAGCCCCCATCGGCAGGCCTGAGGGCGCGCGTGCCCCCTTTACAGGCCACCGCAGGCCGCGCCCGCCAAGGGTGGAACAAAAAAAGCGCCGCGAGGCGCTTTTTTGATGGCGTCCGGGGCCTGGCTTACATCCAGTAGACCAGCACGTACAGGCCCAGCCACACCACGTCCACAAAGTGCCAGTACCAGGCAGCACCTTCAAAGCCAAAGTGCTTGTCGACCGTGAAGTGGCCCTTTTGCAGGCGCAGCGTGATCACCAGCAACATCAGCATGCCCAGGAACACGTGGAAGCCGTGGAACCCGGTGAGCATGAAGAATGTGGAGCCGAACACACCCGAGTTGAGCTTGAGGTTCAGATCGGTGTAGAGGTGGAAATACTCATAGCCTTGCACCAGCAGGAACACAAAACCCAGCAACACCGTGGCCCACATGAAGCCGATGGTTTTGCCGCGCTGGTTCTCGCGCAGGGCGTGGTGGGCAATGGTCAGCGTCACGCCCGAGGTCAGCAGCAGCGCGGTGTTGATGGTGGGCAGCCAGAAGGGGCCCACGGTCTGGAAGGGTTCGACGATGCCGGCGGGCGACGCAGTGACACCTGCGGCCATGCTGGGCCAGACGGCCTTGAAGTCAGGCCACAGCAGCGCGTTGTCCAGGCTGCCCAGCGCAGGCACCGAGTGCGAGCGCGCCCACCACAGGGCGGTGAAGAACGCGCCGAAGAACATCACCTCGGAGAAGATGAACCAGGTCATGCTCCAGCGGTACGACAGATCGATCTTGTGGCCGTACAGGCCGCCTTCGCTCTCGCGCACTGCATCGCCGAACCACTGGTACAGCGTGAACAGCCACCACACCAGCCCCACGGCCAGCGAATATTTGCCCCAGTCGTGGCCATTGATCCACTGGCCTGCGCCCAGGATCACAAAGAACAGACCGGCCGCGGCCATCACCGGATGGCGAGACTCGGCGGGCACATAGTAGTACGGGGTTCCGCCGTGGGTTGATGCACTCATTTCAGCTCCTGACTCTCAAAATCTTTGTTTTCAGTATTTGTTTGCACAAACCAGCCAACACACACTCACACGATCCAGTTCACCAGCCCGATCAGGCCCATCACCAGCAAAAAAACCGCCATCAGGCCCACCACGATGATGTGGATGGGGTTCAGCTTTTCCACATCTTGCTGGTACTCGCTGCCTTTGCGCAAGCCAATCAGCGACCATGCCACCGCGCGCACCGTTCGCAGCAACGAGCCTTTGCGTTGCGAAGGCTTGATGTCTGCCGATGGCCCGAGCGGTGCGCTCATGACCCGGTTCCTTGCAAGCCCGCAGCGTTG
>DATLGV010000296.1:0-2656 GCA_035540275.1 Acidovorax sp.
TCCACGCTGTACGCCACCAACCTGCTGCGCCTGACCGAAGAGCTGTGCAAGGCCAAGGACGGTGTGGCCGTGGTCAACATGGACGACGACGCGATCCGCGGCCTCACCGTGGTCAAGGACGGCGCCATCACCTGGCCCGCCCCGCCGCTCCAGCAGGCACCGGCACCCGCGCCCAAGGCGGCGGCCCCGGTGGTCGAGAAGAAATCGGGCCATGGCCACGGCACGGGTGCGCCCATGTCTGCCAAGACGCTGACCATCGTTTTTGCCGTGATGGCCGTGCTGTTCTGGGCCGTCGGCGCCTACGCGCCGGTGGCCTTCCTGGGCCACTTCACGGTGTTCGTGCTGGCCTGCTTCATTGGCTACATGGTGGTGTGGAATGTCACGCCCGCGCTGCACACGCCGCTGATGAGCGTGACCAACGCCATCTCCAGCATCATCGCCATCGGCGCGCTGGTACAGATTGCGCCGCCCGATGCGGGGGTGAACGGGCGGCCGGGCGGGCTCATCCTCTGGCTGGCCTTTGCCGCCCTGGTGCTCACGGCCGTCAACATGTTTGGCGGCTTTGCGGTCACGCGCCGCATGCTGGCCATGTTCCGCAAGTAATCCGACAACGACAAGAACAACGAGGAGCAAAGAACATGTCCCAAAGTCTCGCTACCGTGGCCTACCTGGGCGCGGCCATTTTGTTCATCCTGAGCCTGGGGGGGCTTTCCAATCCTGAAACCTCCCGCCGGGGCAATCTGTTCGGCATGGTCGGCATGGCGCTGGCCGTGCTGGCCACGGTGTTCGGCCCCCGGGTGAGCGCCTCTGGCGTCGCCTGGATCGTGGGCGCGCTGGTCATTGGCGGCGGCATTGGCCTCTATGCGGCCAAGGTCGTCAAGATGACCCAGATGCCCGAGCTGGTTGCGCTCATGCACAGCCTGGTGGGCCTGGCGGCCTGCCTGGTGGGCTTTGCCAGCTATGTCGATACCTCCATCCAGCTGCAGGGCGCAGAAAAGATCATCCACGAGGTGGAGATCTATGTCGGCATCCTGATCGGCGCGGTCACCTTCAGCGGCTCGCTGATCGCCTTCGGCAAGCTCAACGGCAAGATCGGCGGCAAGCCGCTGCTGCTGCCCGGCCGCCACTGGCTCAACCTGGTGGCGCTGCTGGTGGTGATCTGGTTCGGCCGCGAGTTCCTGCGCGCTGAAACCATCGAGCAAGGCATGGTGCCGCTGATGGTGATGACGGCGATTGCGCTGCTGTTCGGCGTCCACATGGTCATGGCCATTGGCGGTGCCGACATGCCGGTGGTGGTGTCCATGCTCAACAGCTATTCGGGCTGGGCGGCGGCGGCCACGGGCTTCATGCTGTCCAACGACCTGCTGATCGTCACGGGCGCGCTGGTGGGCTCCTCGGGCGCCATCCTGTCCTACATCATGTGCAACGCGATGAACCGCAACTTCATCAGCGTGATCGCCGGGGGCTTTGGCTCCGGCGCCGGTGCCCCCGCCAAGAAGGGCGATGCCGCCGAGCCCCAGGGCGAGGCCGTGCCCGTCAGTTCCGCCGAAACCGCCGAGCTGCTGCGCGATGCCAAGAGCGTGATCATCGTGCCCGGCTACGGCATGGCCGTGGCCCAGGCCCAGCACACGGTGTACGAGATCACCAAGACCCTGCGCGAGAAGGGCGTGAACGTGCGTTTTGCCATCCACCCCGTGGCAGGCCGCATGCCCGGCCACATGAACGTGCTGCTGGCCGAGGCCAAGGTGCCCTACGACATCGTGATGGAGATGGACGAGATCAACGAGGACTTTCCCGATGCCGACGTGGCCATGGTCATTGGCGCCAACGACATCGTGAACCCCAGCGCGCTGGATGACCCAGCGAGCCCGATTGCCGGCATGCCGGTGCTCGAAGTGTGGAAGGCCAAGACCTCGATCGTGATGAAACGCTCCATGGCCTCGGGCTATGCGGGGGTGGACAACCCGCTGTTCTACAAGGACAACAACCGCATGCTGTTTGGCGATGCCAAGAAGATGCTGGACGAGGTACTGACCGCGCTCAAGAGCTGACGGGCATAATGCCCACCCAATAAAAGCACGACCGTGCTGAAAATTATCGGCGTGCTTGCAGAATCCCCATAAAACTACCAGGAGACAATCCCAATGACCGACCGCCCATGGCTGGCCGCCTATCCACAAGGTGTTCCCGCAGACATCGACACCACGCAGTACAGCTCCCTTGTGGCGCTGATGGACGAGGCGTTCAAGAAGTACGCCAGCCGCGTGGCCTACAGCTTCATGGGCAAGGACGTGACCTACGCCCAGACCGATTCGCTCTCCAGTGCGTTTGCCGCCTACCTGCAGAGTCTGGGCCTGGTCAAGGGCGATCGCGTGGCCATCATGATGCCCAACGTGCCGCAGTACCCCGTGACCGTGGCGGCCGTGCTGCGCGCGGGCTTCGTGGTCGTCAATGTGAACCCGCTGTACACGCCGCGCGAGCTGGAGCACCAGCTCAAGGATTCGGGCGCCAAGGCCATTGTCATCATCGAGAACTTCGCCACCACGCTGGAGCAGTGCATTGCGCACACGCCCGTCAAGCATGTGGTGCTGTGCGCCATGGGCGACCAGCTCGGTCTGCTCAAGGGGACCTTGGTCAACTACGTGGTGCGCAACGT
>DATLGV010000297.1:0-2071 GCA_035540275.1 Acidovorax sp.
ACACGGCCTACATGTACTCGACCTACGAGGAAGAGTGCGAAGCCGCGCCCACGGACAAGAAAAAGATCATGGTGCTGGGCGGTGGCCCGAACCGCATCGGCCAGGGCATCGAGTTTGACTACTGCTGCGTGCATGCCGCACTCGCCATGCGCGAGGATGGCTACGAAACCATCATGGTCAACTGCAACCCCGAAACGGTTTCGACCGACTACGACACTTCGGACCGCCTGTACTTCGAGCCGCTGACGCTCGAAGACGTGCTCGAAATCGTGGACAAGGAAAAGCCACACGGTGTGATCGTGCAGTACGGCGGCCAGACGCCGCTCAAGCTCGCGCTGGGCCTGGAAGCCGAAGGCGTGCCGATCATCGGCACCAGCCCTGACATGATTGACGCGGCCGAAGACCGCGAACGTTTCCAGAAGCTGCTGGGCGACCTGGGCCTGCGCCAGCCGCCCAATGCCACCGCACGCACCGAAGCCGAGGCCCTGGAAAAGGCCGCCACGCTGGGTTACCCCCTGGTGGTGCGCCCCAGCTACGTGCTGGGCGGCCGTGCGATGGAAATCGTGCACGAGCAGCGCGACCTGGAGCGCTACATGCGCGAGGCCGTCAAGGTGAGCAATGACTCGCCCGTGCTGCTGGACCGCTTCCTGAACGACGCTATCGAGTGCGATGTGGACTGCCTGCGCGACCCCGAAGGCAAGACCTTCATCGGTGGCGTGATGGAGCACATCGAACAAGCCGGCGTGCACTCGGGCGACTCGGCCTGCTCGCTGCCGCCGTACTACCTCAAGCAAGCCACGGTGGATGAGCTCAAGCGCCAGTCGGCTGCCATGGCCGAGGGCCTGAACGTGGTCGGCCTGATGAACGTGCAGTTCGCCATCCAGGAAGTGGACGGCAAGGACGTGATCTACGTGCTCGAAGTGAACCCCCGCGCCTCGCGCACGGTGCCGTTTGTTTCCAAGGCCACGGGAATCCAGCTGGCCAAGGTCGCTGCACGCTGCATGGCGGGTCAGACGCTGGCTTCGCAGGGCATCACCAAGGAAGTCACACCGCCTTACTTCAGCGTGAAGGAGGCCGTGTTCCCCTTCGTCAAGTTCCCCGGTGTGGACACCATCCTCGGCCCCGAGATGAAGTCCACCGGCGAAGTGATGGGCGTGGGCAAGACCTTTGGCGAAGCCTTCGTGAAGAGCCAGCTGGGCGCGGGCACGAAGCTGCCGACGTCGGGCAAGGTGTTCCTCACCGTGAAGAACAACGACAAGCCCCGTGCGGTGGACATTGCCCGCCAGCTGGTGGCGCTGGGCTTTGATCTGGTGGCGACCAAGGGCACGGCTGCAGCCATTGCCGAGGCGGGTGTCCCCGTGGTGGTGGTCAACAAGGTCACGGAAGGCCGTCCGCACATCGTGGACATGATCAAGAACAACGAGATTGTGATGGTCATCAACACGGTGGAAGAGCGCCGCAACGCGATTGCGGACTCGCGCGCGATCCGTACCTCGTCGCTGCTGGCCCGCGTGACCACCTTCACCACCATCTTTGGTGCCGAGGCGGCCGTGGAAGGCATGAAGTACCTGGACAAGCTCGACGTGTATTCGGTGCAGGAACTGCACGCCCAGCTGGCGGCCTGACCGGGTTTTTGCGGTGGCTTTGGCCGCCGCAAACACGGCATAATCGCCCCTGAACCAACACCGCCGCGCGGCAACGTGCGGCGGTTTCCTTTTGTAGATGTGCCATGTGCACCCCCAGTGTTTTGCGGGGAGCAGCGTGGCGACCGATCGGTGGAAGTGCCTTGCACTTTCACCGTTTTGACTTGTGGAGACTCAATCGCATGGCCACCATTCCAATCACCAAGCGCGGCGCTGAAATGCTCAAGGAAGAGCTGCACCGCCTCAAGACCGTGGAGCGTCCCGCTGTGATCTCGGCCATCGCCGAAGCGCGCGCACAGGGCGACCTGAGCGAAAACGCCGACTACGACGCAGCCAAGGACCGCCAGGGCTTTATCGAAGGCCGCATTCAGGAGATCGAGGGCAAGCTCTCCGTGGCACAGGTCATCGACCCCAGTGCGGTCGATGAC
>DATLGV010000298.1:0-1571 GCA_035540275.1 Acidovorax sp.
TGCAAGGCGCGGTGCGCAGTGGATAGCCCGGCTATCCACAAGCGCCGCAACGCCGCAGACCGCCCGGCAAGGCACTTGCCCGAAGGGTTGGAGTGAAATCGGGCGATTGGACGCCCCGGCTGCTTGCATGGGCATGGGCCCATGCGGCGCATCCGAAGCATCCACTCATCCCGATTACACTCCAATGCGATCCCCGAAAAGACCTTGAACAGGTTCCCAAGGTGCACCTCCAGCACGATGGTCAGCGGCTTGCCCACCTTCACCGGGTCCAGCACGGCCACATTGGCGCGGATCACGCCGCTGTCCTTGAGCCGCTGAATGCGCCGCTGCACCGCAGGCGCCGAGAGGTTGACGGCTCGCGCTATCGCGCGCTGGGGCGTGGTGTTGTCGGCCTGCAGGATGTCCAGGATCGCGAGGTCGAAGCGGTCAAGTGCTGCCGGAGTGGTCATGGGGCTCCTCGGAACAGGGTCTCAGGGTGAGCGAAAGTTGCGCGCAAGCCCCGAAATTCGAGTCAAAAGCACGCTGGTGTCGCACTATATTTTCAGCCCATGAGCGCTTCCCCTCTTCGTTCTCTTCTGCACCGCTTCTTTCCTTTCCTGGCCGTGCTGGGCTCCGTTACTGCCCTGGGCATCGGTACCTCATGGGCCAAGCACTGGCTGTTTCCGGTGGTGGGTGCGCAGGGCACCACCGCCGTGCGCGTGGGCTTTTCGGCGCTGCTGGTGTTGCTGCTGTGGCGGCCCTGGCGCTGGCACCTGTCGCGCGCGGACGCGCGGGCCGTCATGCAGTACGGCGCGGCGCTGGGCGGCATGAATCTCATGTTCTATATGTCGCTGCGCACCCTGCCGTTTGGCCTGGCGGTGGCCATCGAGTTCGCAGGCCCCTTGGCGGTGGCCATCTGGTCATCGCGCCGCGCGGTGGACTTTGTGTGGGTGGCGCTGGCCATCGCGGGCCTGGGCATGCTGCTGCCGCTGGGGCTCAACGGCAGCACGCTCGACCCGGTGGGGGTCGCCTACGCCCTGGGCGCGGCCGTGTTCTGGGGGCTGTACATCGTGTTCGGCAAGCGCGCCGGGCACCTGCACGCGGGGCATTCCGTATCGCTGGGCCTGCTGGTGGCGGCGCTGGTGGTGGTACCCGTGGGCGTGGTGCATGCGGGCGCTGCGCTGCTGTCGCCCACCGTGCTGCTCATCGGCGTGGCGGTGGCGGCGGTGTCCAGCGCCATTCCGATCTCGCTGGAGATGATGGCCCTGAAGCGCCTGCCCAAGGAGGCCTTCGGCATCATGATCAGCATGGAGCCCGCCGTGGCCGCGCTGGTGGCCATGGCGCTGCTGGGCGAGCACCTGAGCGCGGTGCAGTGGCTGGCCATCGGCTGCATCATGGCCGCGTCGATGGGCAGTGCGATGACCGCTGCGCGGCCCGCTGCTGCAGACCACACGGCGCCGCAAGCGGCCTGAAGGTGCGGGCTGGCGGAGCGGTGCCGCCAGGCGGCCGGTGCCATGGCACGGCGCATTGCCTGACAGCCGCGCGGTCTGTAGGCTGGCTTGATCGGTTGGGTTGCGGGGCTAAAAAAGGAC
>DATLGV010000299.1:0-2823 GCA_035540275.1 Acidovorax sp.
CACCGTGGCCGAGCTGTACCAGGGCGGCATCAACGGCAGCGGCACGCTCATTAACAACGACCCCAACCTGCGGCCTGAAAAGAGCTGGACCACAGAGCTGACCGCCGAGCGTGATCTGGGCAACGGTTTGCTGCGCCTGACGGCGTTTTTTGAACGCACCAAAGACGCGCTGTATTCGCAGACCAATGTGCTCGTCACGCCCAACGTCACCAACGTGCAGAACGTGGACGCGATTCGAACCAAGGGCATTGAGCTGTCGTACCAGGCCGCCAACGTCTTCGTGCGTGGGCTGGAGCTGGGCAGCAGCCTGACATGGACGGATTCCAAGATCACGCGCAACGACAAGTTCCCTGCCAGCATCGGTAAATGGCAGCCACGCATCCCCGAATGGCGCGCCGCTGCCGTGGCCACCTGGCGGCCGGACGACAAATGGTCGTACACCCTGGGCGCGCGCTACAGCGGCAGGCAGTACAGCACGCTCGACAACAGCGACCCCAACGGTTTTGCCTACCAGGGCGCGAGCCGCTACTTCACCACCGATGTGCGCGTGCGCTACCAGATCACCAAACAGGTCAGCGCCGCCGTGGGCATCGACAACCTCAACAACTACCGGTTCTGGAACTTCCACCCCTACCCGCAGCGCAGCTACATGGCAGAACTAAAGATAACCCCCTGAGCGGCTTCGCCGCATCCCCCAAGGGGGACGCCTCCAGCGGCCCGGCAAAGCCGGTTCCGCGGTGGCACTGGCCTCAGCGCGCGCCAGTTTTGAAGGCAATGAATCGTTGAAACGTAAAGGCTGAATATGAAAGTTAAAACTATGAAAAAGATAGCTGCTTGCGCTTTTCTGATAAGCGTTACAGCCATTTTTGGCTCTGCATCTGCCCACGTGGTGCTGGAATACCAGGTCGCCCCGGCAGCCGCCAGCTACAAGGCCACGTTCAAGGTCGGCCACGGCTGTGGCGCGTCGCCCACCCGGCAGATCACCGTGGACATCCCGGCAGGCATGCGCGGCGCGCGCCCCATGCCCAAGCCCGGTTGGACGCTGGAGGTGCAGCGCGACAAGCTGGCCCAGCCCACCACCAGCCACGGCCGCAGCATTACCGAAGACGTGGTGCGCGTCACCTGGACGGCCAGGACCGCAGACGACATGCTGCAGAGCGCCCACTACGACGAGTTCGTGCTGGTCGCCCAGGCCCCGGAACAGGCGGGCACCGTGTACTGGCCGGTGCGCCAGGTCTGCGCCGAGGGCCGCAACGACTGGACTGAGGTGCCGACGGCGGGGCAGAAACTGTCGGACCTGAAGTCCCCCGCGGCGGCGCTGGAGATTCTGCCCACCGGTGGCGCGGCTGCCCACCATCATTGACAGTCGGGCCCAGCCCCTTATCCCTCTCTATTCCCCTTTTCTTTGAGCCAACCGAAAGACATTCACCATGAAAACACTGCTACACACCGCTGCCATCGTTGCCGCACTGCTCAGCGCCCCCGCATGGGCACAGACCGCCGCCGTCAAGGTCGAAGGCGCCTGGGCCCGCGCCAGCGTGCAGGGCCAGAAGGCAACGGGCGCGTTCATGCGCCTCACGGCCAAGGACGGCGCGCGCCTGGTGCGCGCCGAGTCGCCCGCTGCTGGTCTGGCCGAAGTGCACGAGATGAAGATGGAGGGCGACATCATGAAGATGCGCGCCGTGCCCACGCTGGACCTGCCTGCAGGCAAGACGGTGGAGCTCAAGCCCGGCGGCTACCACGTGATGCTGCTGGACCTGAAGGCACCGCTGGCCAAGGACAGCTCGGTGCCGCTCACCCTGGTGTTCCAGGACGCCAAGGGCGTGGAAAGCAAGCTGAACCTCACGGTGCCCGTGGGCACCTCCGCGCCCGGCGGCGCCACGGCGGGCAGCATGATGGATGGGCACAAACACTGAGATCCCTGCGGCCGCAGCGCCTTCGCGGATGCAGTGCATTGGAGTAAGCTGTGCTTCCTCAGGACCTTCCCAAGGTTCTAAAGACCCACCTCTTGCGGAGCGGCCATGAGCGACACATCCAACTTCGGTTTCGGCAAATTCGTCCCCGGTTTTGACTTTCTGCAAAGCTTGGCCAAGGGGGCGTCCAGCAGCATTCCACAGTTGCCCAACCTCTCCAACTGGGTGGCCCCCACCATCAGCGTGGAAGAGCTGGAAAAGCGCATCGAAGAGCTGAAGGCCGTGCAGTTCTGGCTGGAGCAGAACTCGCGCGCGCTGGCCGCCACCATCCAGGCGCTGGAGGTGCAGAAGATGACCCTGGCCACGCTCAAGGGCATGAACTTCAGCATGGGCGACGTGGCCAATGCCTTCAAGCTCAAGACCGCCGACACCGTGATGAGCGGCGTGCAGAAAGCCGCCGACACCGTGACCGGCGCCGCCGAGGCGGTGACCAGCGCGGCGGCCCGTGTCACGGGCCGTGCCGCCGCTGAAGAAGAAGCCCCGGAAGAGGCCGACGCAGAGCCCGCACCCGCTGCCAAGCCCAAAGCCAAGGGCAAGACATCGCCCGCCGCCGAGCCCGCCGTGGTGGACCCGATGCAGTGGTGGGGGGCGCTCACCAGCCAGTTCCAGCAGATCGCGGCCAACGCCATGAAGGACGCGGCCAAGCAGACCGCCATCGACACCACCAAGAACATGGCCACGGGCCTGGCCAAGGAAGCCCTGAAGACGGCCACCGGCATGGCCAGCCAGTTTGCTGCCAAGGGCATGCAGACCATGCAGGGCGGCGCCAAGCGGTCTGCCGCGTCGCCAGCGGGCACCGCCAAAAAGGCCGCTGCTGCCGCCAAGAAGCCCGCAGCCCGCAAGACCACCA
>DATLGV010000300.1:0-5074 GCA_035540275.1 Acidovorax sp.
GCGGCGGCAAAGTCGGGCAGGTTCAACCCGGGCACCAGCACCGGCAGCGCAAAGTACACAAACAGGATCTGCACCAGGAGCGGTGTGCCGCGAATGGCCCAGATGTACACGCCAGCAACCCAGCGCACGGGCGTCCAGCGGGCGGTGCGGGCCAGCGCCGCTGCGGTGCCCAGCACCAGGCCCACGGCCCCGCTGACCAGCGTGAGCCAGAGCGTGGTGCGCGCACCTTCAGAAAACGCCTGGGCGTTGGGGCCGATGGGGTCGGGAAAGAACGACAGCAGATGGCCCAGCAACGAGAGGGCCAGCACCATCACCACCAGTGCAGCGACCAGCGTGGCATTGCTGCGCTGCTGTCGGGACCAGCCTTGTGGCCAAAGAGCGAGAAGCATGGATCAGACGACCATACGGTCTTGGTTGGAAATCGGACTGGGGCGGGGCGATCATGCACCCGCCACCAGAAACGGCAAAGGGTGCGCAGCAGGCCCGAGCCCTCTGCGCACCCCATGGGCCATCACATCAGTTGCAGCGCACGTCTTCGTTGAAATACTTCTTGGAGACGGCGGCGTAGCTGCCATCGGCCAGCACTTCGGTGAACGCCTTGTTCCAGGCATCGGCCAGGCCGGTGTTGCCCTTGGCCATGGCGGGGGCAATGCGCTCGATGAACAGCATGTCGCCCAGCTTGAAGCCGGCCTTGGCGTTCTTGGCAGCAGCTTCCTTGGCCACGAACTTGTCGCTGACCCAGGCGTCCACGCGCTTGGAGATCAGGGCACGCTGGGCGTCGGTGTCTTGCGGGAAGTTCTTCACTTCCTTCACGCCGCTGACCTTCTTGACCTGCTCCAGGTAGCTGGTGCCGGTCTGCACGGCCACGACCTTGCCGGTCAGGTCCTTGGCGTTGCGGATCTTGTCGTCCATGGCCACGATGATGCCGCCCGAGCAGTAGTGGGGGTTGGCAAAGGTCACGGCCTTGGAGCGCTCGTCGGTCACACCGTGCGAGGCGATCACGGCGTCCCAGCGGTTCTGGCCCAGGCCGGTCAGCAGCGCGTCAAAGCCCAGGGTCTTCCATTCGAGCTTCAGCCCCATCTTCTTGACCACCAGCTCTGCCACTTCCACTTCGAAACCTGTCAGCTTGGTGCCTTCAAAGTAGTTGAACGGGGCGAACTGGCCCTCGGTGGCCACGATGATCTTGCCGTCCTTCTTGACTTCGTCCAGCGTGCGGGCCTGGACGGCGAGGGCAGCGCACAGCGCCACGGCGGTGACAACGGCAGACTTGAAAAATTGCATGACAGGTTCCTGTGGGGGTGGTTCAGGTACAAAAAATCCGGCCTGCGGGTAGGCAGGCCGGAGCGGGTGGATGCGGGCATCGCCGTTGGCGATGGGCCTCGTCATCAAACGGAAACGTGCGGAAATTATAGGACGCACGTTCACATCCGGACCATGCAGGGCAACCCCGATGACCCCGGCGCGCCCTGGTGGTAGGCCGTGCGGGGCGGTGCAAGTTGGGTGCCACCGGGGCAAGCGACGCCAGGCGCGTGAAGAGCAGGCCTAGCGCAGAAAGGCGTCGTACCCCGTCTTGAGGATCAGCGTGCTCACCACCACGATGAAGATGCCCCGCACAAAGCCGGTGCCATGCTTGAGCGCCATGTGCGTTCCCAGCAGGCTGCCCAGCACGTTGGCCACGGCCAGCGTCACCGCAAAGTGCCACCACACATGGCCCTTGGCGGCAAACAGCGCGATGGCGGCGATGTTGGTGGCGCAGTTGAGCAGCTTGGCCGACGCCGATGCGTTCAGAAAGTCGTAGCCCAGCAGCCGCACGAACAGGAAGACGAAGAAGCTGCCCGTGCCGGGGCCGAAGAACCCGTCATAAAAGCCGATGAGCACGCCAATCAGGCAGGCGGCAATCACTTCGGCCCGGCCTGCAAACCGGGGGGTGTGGTGCCGGCCCAGCTCCTTCTTGGCCAGGGTGTAGAGCAGCACGCCCAGCAGCACCAGGGGCAGCAGCTTGCGCAAGAAGTCGGCCGACACCACGGTGACGGCCCAGGCACCCACGAACGAGCCGGAAAAACCGGCGGCTGCGGCCGGCAGCATGGCCGACCAGCGGATCTGCACCTTGCGGCTGTATTGCCAGGTGGCCATGGCGGTGCCCCACACCGAGGCCCCCTTGTTCGTGCCCAGCAGCGTGGCCGGGGGCGCGCCCGGAAAAGCCGCAAACAGCGCGGGCACCATCACCAGTCCACCGCCTCCCACAATCGCATCCACAAAGCCCGCGAGCAGCGAGGCCAGGGTCATCAAAATCCATTCCATCGCAGGATTGTCGCACCTGGCCTGCTATCGATTCAGGACCGATCAGGATCTAGGGATGGCCTGCATAACTCCCTGCGGTCGGTGATAGCGCGGCCTCGCGCGGTCCGCTGCGTTGCTTTTCTTGCCAATAGCCGGGCTATTGGCTGTGAAAAGGCGCCTTGCGGCCCATCCCGATCCGCACTACCACCGACTCGCGAGGGTTATGCAGGCCATCCCTAGCAGGCAAGAAAAAGGCGCTGGGATCGCCAGCGCCTGAAAGGGTGCACACCTCGTTGGGTGTTTGGAATGTGGTTGTTGGTAGAAAGGTTGTCTCCTCGGGCCCCTCGCTTGGCACACCGAAGCGCGCTTTCGAGTGCCGTGACTGTAACGGCTGCGCCTTGCTGGTGCATTGGGAGTTTCCCGCCCCCGCGGGTGCGCCCTGGAGGCGCGGGGCGCGGTGCATATGGCCCGCACCGGCTGGAGGCTGGTCCCCCCGTCCCGGATGCGGATGGTCTGCGGCGCCGAAAATTCCTCATCAACAGGCAAAGAGGACGGTGTGGCGCGCATCGGTGCGATGGTCGCTACGCCGCGCCCCTGGCCTGGATGATCCACTCCGCCGCCTTCTCCGCCATCATCAGCGTGGGCGAGTTGGTGTTGCCGCTGGTGATGGTGGGCATGGCCCCCGCATCCACCACGCGCAAGCCCGCCACCACGCCGCCACGTCCGTCGCGCACCCGCAGCTGCGCGTCCAGCACGGCCATCGGGTCGCCGTCGCGGCCCATCTTGGTGGTGCCCACGGGGTGGAAGATGGTGGTGGCAATGTCGCCCGCCAGGCGCGCCAGGTCCTCGTCGCTTTCAAACTGCACGCCGGGCTTCCACTCCTCGGGCTGGTACTTGGCCAGCGCGGGCTGGGCCACGATGCGGCGCGTGACGCGCAGGCTGTCGGCCGCCACCTGGCGGTCTTCGGGGGTGGAGAGGTAATTGGGCGCGATGGCGGGGGCGGCCTTGAAGTCGGCGCTCTTGATGTTCACCGTGCCCCGGCTGGTGGGGTTGAGGTTGCACACACTGGCAGTGAACGCCGGGAAGCTGTGCAGCGGCTCGCCAAACGCGTCGAGCGACAGGGGCTGCACGTGGTATTCGATGTTGGGCCAGGGCTGGTCGGGGCTGCTGCGGGTGAACGCGCCTAGCTGCGAGGGCGCCATGCTCATGGGCCCGCTGCGCTTGAGCGCGTATTCAAGCCCGATCTTGGCCTTGCCGACCAGCGAGTTGGCCATGGTGTTGAGCGTCTGCACGCCCTGCACCTTGAACACGGCGCGGATTTGCAGGTGGTCCTGCAGGTTGGCGCCCACGCCCGGCAGGTCCACCTTCACCTCCACGCCGTGCTGGCGCAGCAGCGCGGCGGGGCCGATGCCCGACAGCTGCAGCAACTGGGGCGAGTTGACGGCCCCCGCGCTCAGGATCACCTCGCCCGCCGCATGGGCCGTGACCATCTCGTGGCCGTCCCACACCTGCACGCCGGTGCAGCGCTGGCTGCCATCGGGCTGGGTTTCGAGGATGAGCTTGGACGCCTGCGCGCTGGTCCACATCTCGAAGTTGGGGCGGCCGTAGCAGGTGGGCCGCAAGAAGGCCTTGGCGGTGTTCCAGCGCCAGCCGCTTTTCTGGTTGACCTCGAAGTAGCCCACGCCCTCGTTGCTGCCGCTGTTGAAGTCGTCGGTGGCGGGGATGCCGGCCTGCTGCGCGGCGTGGGCAAAGGCGTCGAGCACGTCCCAGCGCAGGCGCTGCTTCTCCACGCGCCACTCGCCGGTGCTGCCGGTGGCCTTGTTGCCGTGCAGGCGCTTGAAATTTTCGTTCACGCCCCCGGGCTGGTCCAGGCGCCAGTGGTCTTCGTGGCGGCGAAAGTAGGGCAGGGCGTTGTCCCAGCGCCAGCTGGCGTCGCCCGTGAGCTCGGCCCACTGGTCGTAGTCGCGCGCCTGGCCGCGCATGTAGATCATGCCGTTGATGCTGCTGCAGCCGCCCAGCGTCTTGCCGCGCGGGTAGCGCAGGGTGCGGCCGTTCAGGCCCGCGTCGGGCTCGGTGTTGTAGAGCCAGTCGGTGCGCGGGTTGCCGATGCAGTACAGGTAGCCCACGGGGATGTGGATCCAGTGGTAGTCGTCCTTGCGCCCGGCCTCGATGAGGAGCACGCGGTGGCGGCCGTCGGCGCTCAGGCGGTTGGCCAGCAGGGCACCGGCCGTGCCCCCGCCGATGATGATGGTGTCAAACGTGGTGTCGCTCATGGAGGAGGGGCGGTGCCGATCAGGGGTGGTTACGGTGGGCCATTGTGCGGATGGGCTTGGCCCTGTCGATAGGGTGTGTGCCTATTGCTACATTTTTAGTAGCTGCTGGCGCTTGTATTGATTGCGCTGGGCGCCAATTTGATAATAATTACATGCCATCGCTGCCTGTCTGTGCTTGACAGGCTGGTGTCCGACAGCGCCTGCGGGATTCGCTCCGCTACCATGCACGCTCTTCCTTGCTGCTTCTTGACGACCCCACCCCTGCGGCTGCCCTGGCGGCCTGACCCATGACCGACCACGTCCCCCACATCGTTCGCGCCGATACGCCCCAAGGGCCGTGCGCGCAGCTGCGTGGACGCTGGGGTGCGGCCGAGCTGGGCAACGCAACGCAGTGGCAGGCCGTGTCGGCGCGAACGATGTGGGGGACGTGGTCGGTCATGGGTCAGGCCGCCAGGGCAGCCGCAGGGGTGGGGTCGTCAAGAAGCAGCAAGGAAGAGCGTGCATGGTAGCGGAGCGAATCC
>DATLGV010000301.1:0-2422 GCA_035540275.1 Acidovorax sp.
GCCGCAAAGCGGTACATCAGGTTGCGCCAGCTCCAGAAGCTGTCCTGGCTTTCCCCCCGGTACTCGGTCAGGCCCGCAAACGCGCGCTGGAAGGCGTGCGAGTGCAGGTTGGGCATGCCGGGCAGTACGGGGCCCGGGGCCACGGCGGCACCGGCGGGCTGCGCGTTGGGCGTGACGGCGGTGATGCGCCCTGCCCCGTCCCAGGTGATCAGCACATTGCGCGCCCAGCCCGTGGGCAGCAGTGCATCGGTGGCGAACAGTGGTTGCGTCATGCCATGACTCCGTGAATGCGCCCCTGCCGCACGATGGTGCAGGTGGGCTTCTGGCCCAGCCAGTAGGCCAGCTCAGCCGCCTCGCCCACCGGCCACAGCACAAAGTTGGCGGGCCTGCCGGATGCGATGAGGCCGTGGGTGTCTTGCAGGCCCAGCGCGCGCGCAGCGTGGGTGGTGATGCCGGCCAACGCCTCGGGCACCGTCAGGCGAAACAGCGTGCAGGCCATGTTGGCCATGAGCAGCAGGCTGAGCGCGGGCGAGGTGCCAGGGTTGTGGTCGGTCGATACGGCCATAGGCACGCCCGCCGCGCGCAGTTGCGCAATGGGCGGCAGGTGCGTGTCGCGCAGCGTGTAGTAGGCGCCGGGCAGCAGCACGGCCACGGTGCCTGCGGCCTTCATGGCGGCGATGCCGTCGGCCGACAGGTGTTCGATGTGGTCGCACGACAGTGCACCGTAGCGCGCGGCCAGTGCCGAGCCGCCCATGTCGGACAGCTGCTCGGCATGCAGCTTGACGGGGATGCCGAGCTTGCGCGCGGCCAGGAAGACCTGCTCGGTCTCCGCCAGCGTGAAGGCAATGCGTTCGCAGAACACGTCCACGGCATCGACCAGCCCTTCGGCCGCCAGGGCAGGCAGCATCTCGTTGCAGACAAGGTCGGTGTAGTCCTGGCTACCTCCAGGTTTTCCAGCGTACTCGGGCGGCAGCGCATGCGCGCCGAGGAAGGTGGTGCGCACCGTAACGCCAAAGGCCTCGCCCAGACGGCGGGCCACGCGCAACTGCTTGCGTTCGTGCTCCAGCGCCAAGCCGTAGCCGGATTTGATCTCGATGGCGCACACGCCTTCGTCGAGTAGTGCCTGCAGGCGCGGTGCGGCCAACGCAAAGAGCTCGTCTTCGCTGGCCTCGCGCGTGGCGCGCACCGACGACACAATGCCCCCGCCCGCCTTGGCCACCTCTTCATACGTGGCGCCTGCGAGCCGCATCGCAAACTCGTTGGCACGCTGCCCCCCGTACACCAGGTGGGTATGGCAATCCACCAGGCCGGGTGTGGTGATGGCGCCCTTACCGTCAAAGCGGGGCAAGCCGGTAAACGCTGCTGGCAACTGGGCCTGCGGGCCCACCCACTGCACGGCGCCGCCCTGCACCACCACGCACGCCAGCGCGCCCTCGGGCACCGGCACATCCGCCGACCACAACGCGGCCACAGGCCGCAGGTGGGTCCACACGCCATCGGCACTGGGTGCGGAAGATGCTGGCGGAACCACGCCCTGCCTGTTGCTACCTGATGCTGTGTTCATGGATTGACTTGCTACATTTTATATAGCTACTAGCGCATATTCCACTAGCGCTTGCAGCCCATTTGATTCAAATTATGGTGCAAAGCCCCTGTGCAAGGCCACCCAGGCCAGCACCGGGGCATCGTCGGCAGACTGGGTGCCTTCGGCGCGGCGCACGGGGGAGATCGACGGCGCTGCTTCGCCCCGTTCGTTCACCCACCACAGGCCCTGACCTGCCGTCAGCACCTGCGCGGGGTGCGTGTCAGTAGCTTCGCATCGCCAGGCGCCCTGCAGCACCATGCACAGGCCGGCCGCAGCCCCCCCAGCGGGCGGCGGCACATCGCGCACCACCTCTAGCTTTCCATTCCATCCCCCCCGGCGCAGCATGAGGTTGAAGTCGGTGGAAACACTGCCCAGCATGCGGCAGTCCACCGGCTCGTCGCCAGAGAACGCAAACGGCTGCCAGCGGCGCTCCAGCGCGTGCTGCCAATGCCCTTCGGCGCCCTGCAGGTGCACGCCATCGCCCTCCAGCAGCATGATCTGCCGGTCCACGCCCGGAAAGGCCGAGAACGGCCCAGGGCGCGCAATGGTGGCCACGCTCAAGCGCCACCCAAAGCCGTCCATGCCCGCGCCAGGCGGCCAGCACGCCAGCTCTCGCGTGCTGCCGCCGCCGTTCTTCCATGGCACCGAGGATGTGGCGGCCAGGTCCAGAAACTGCATCACGCCCGTTCCCCCTGTGGCACGTCGTTTCCGTCCACCAGCAGTGGGAACAGCGGGTGGTCCATCTCAGCCCCGGCGGGCAGCTCGTCGGCCAGACCAGGGAACTCGGGCGAGGTCTTCCACGGCCGGGGCCCATGGCGCGTGTCGTCGCCCAGAAAG
>DATLGV010000302.1:0-3135 GCA_035540275.1 Acidovorax sp.
AACTCGCCGTGCCCCGCCTGGCACCCGGCAGCCGCGTGCTGATCATGAGCTTTAGCCACGCCGAGGACCTGGACGTGGTGGCCGCCTGCCTGCGCCGCCAGCGCGAGCAGGGCGACCTGCCTTTCATCGGGCTGATCGGCAGCCAAACCAAGTGGGCCACCTTCAGCAACCGGCTGCATGGGCGCGGGTTCGCACCCGAGGAGCTGGCGCAGGTGACCTGTCCCATCGGCATTCCCGGCATTGGCGGCAAGGAACCCGAGGTGATTGCCGTGGCCGTGGCAGCGCAGTTGCTGCAGACGCTACCGCCCATGCCAAAGGCCGGGAAATGAGGGTAATTCCGGCCCCAACTGCCCCAGCTTGGGGCTGGAATCGGGAACAATTCCTGCATACACTTTGACGTACCGGTCGCAGCGGTGCCCCGGCCAGCAACCCACTGGCCAAGGTGCGCGACCTCAATGTCTGCTCAGAGCGCCCGCAGTGGTGAGCAGGTTTGCTGTTGCAGCGCGTGCGCGCTGCCAAGGTTGAGATATGGAAAGCTACTTTCTCGACTGGGCCAACCTGCTTTTGCGCTGGGTCCATGTCATTACGGCCATCGCCTGGATCGGCTCGTCGTTCTACTTCGTTTTTCTGGACAGCAGCCTCACGCCGCCCGAGGACGAAGACCTCAAGAAACAAGGCGTGAGCGGCGAGCTCTGGGCCGTGCACGGCGGCGGGTTCTACCACCCGGTCAAGTTTGCAGTGTCGCCGCAGCAGCTGCCCAAACACCTGCACTGGTTCTTCTGGGAGAGCTACAGCACCTGGATCAGCGGGTTTGCGCTGTTCACCGTGTCCTACCTCTACAGCGCCAGCACCTATCTCATCGACAAGTCGCGCATGGACTGGGCGCCCGCCACGGCCATCGTGGTGGCGCTCGCGTTCTTTGTGGTGTTCTGGCTGCTGTATGACGCCATCTGCCGCATCTTCGGCCAGCGCAAGCACGGCGACGCCATCGTGGGTGCGCTCGTGCTGGTGCTGGTGTGCGTGGCCTCGTGGCTGGCCTGCCACTGGTTTGCGGGCCGCGCAGCCTTCCTGCTGGTGGGGGCGATGATCGCCACATCCATGAGCGCCAATGTGTTCTTCTGGATCATCCCTGGCCAGCGCACCGTCATCAGCCAGATCAAGGCCGGCCAGCCCGTGGACCCCATCCACGGCAAGCGCGGCAAGCAGCGCAGCGTGCACAACACCTATTTCACGCTGCCCGTGCTGTTTGCCATGCTGAGCAACCATTACAGCTTCACCTGGAGCCACCCGCAAAACTGGCTGGTGCTGATCCTGATGATGTTTGCGGGCGCGGCCATCCGCCAGTTTTTTGTGATGCGCCACGGCTACAAGCTGGCCCGCAATGGCAACCCGCTGCCGTATGCGCTGGTGGGCGTGGCGGTCATCGTGGGCGCGATCGTGTGGATGCGCCCCGCGCCGCAGCCGGTGACGGCAGTAGGTGCTATTGAAACAGGAGCTGCTAGCGCTTTACCAGCAAGCGCTGGGGGTCAAGATGACTACAAATCACTGCAGGTGGTCCTGGAACAGCGCTGCTACACGTGCCACGGCGAGCAGGTGCAAATGAAGAACCTGCGCGTGGACTCGCCCGAGCAGGTGAAGCAGCACGCCCAGGCCATCTACCAGCAGGTGGTGGTGCAGAAGCTCATGCCCATGAACAACGCCACGGGGATGACGGATGCGGAGCGGGCGTTGGTGAAGCGGTGGTTTGAGGCGGGGGCGGCTACGGGGAATTGAGGTTGGTGGGCGGCCGCACGGGATGACTTAAGTAGGACGCCGGGGAAAGGTCGGCCGACGCGTATTGACCAGGATGCCCGCGCTAAAGCAACGTTGGATCTCGGTCATGGGATCGTCAGACTATTGACTCCTACTGAACCGGCTATGTTTCTGTTCAAGCCCATCTCCTTGCTTTGCAGCTTGCGTTGCCAACGACCTTCCATCGACTGAATTTCTTGTGGTGACGTTGAGGAACCAGCAACTTCGAGAATCGAGACTTGGTAGTCGCTCAGGTCTCTGCTTTTCAGGCCGACGTTGTCGCCATGCCCTGTCACGACGTAGTCTTGCCACCGACCCCAGAAGCCTTCCGCACCGGTTGCGGAGCCTACATATTGTTCTTTTGTGCGCGGACATGTGAGTAGATAAACTCCACCGCTCGACTTAAGTGTTGCGACCCAAGTTACAGGCAGCTTATTGAGCGCCGACAGCGGTTCAATGAAATTCATGAAACCTGGGAACTTCGGCTCTTGGAAACTACGGCGGATTTCCGTCACAAGCTTTTCATTCCGATCAGCATATTGCGCCCACGCCAGCGCACCGGAACCCCAGTCAATCAGGAGGCGACCAATTAGTTCGCTGAGGCACCCATCAAGGGTCAGTTCGTAAAGGTCACAGGTTTGCGCGAGATCTATACCGTCAGTGTGAGGTTGAGGTGTGTCCTCTTGAAGCAACCCTTTGTAGCGAACTTGATAGATGCCAGCAAACAAGCATTCACCAGCCGGATTGACGACGAAAACAGCCCAATACTTGGCGGTAAGTTTTTTTCTATTTCCGATGCTCTGTGTCGCTTGGTACAGATCGAACTTCGGTCTGTCGTCCCGCCAAAGTTCGTATGGGGACCTGCCTTTCGCAGACCGGGAATCTTTATGGCGGATCAGTCGGCACTCGGAGGGGTTAATACCATCCGCGCGCAAGATAGTGTTGAACGTAATGGACATTGAGTCAAACATAAAAGCTAAACAAAGGCTGGTAGCGCGTTTCTCGCGGTGATTTTCCCCAGCTGCGAAGACAGACGGTTTTTGCGTCCATGTCCTCAGTTTGCCGTAGTTCTTCCGACATGCATTTCTGACCCGAATGCATTTCGCTCGGCCCCGCTACCAGCTCTTGGCGCAATCTACGCGGCCAACACATCCTGCAGCACCCGCGCCGCCGCCACCGCCCCCAGCCCCGACTCCGCAAACCCCCCGTGCTGCACTACACCCGTGACCGCCTGCTTGGCCTCGTGCTTGGCCACGGCGGCCAGGTTGGCCACCTCTTCGGCGTGCCGGAAGCGCCCGGGCGTGATGCGCACCGCGCCAATCGCCAGCGTGGTGCACGGAAAGA
>DATLGV010000303.1:0-3132 GCA_035540275.1 Acidovorax sp.
GTGGGGGCGGGCGAAGGAGCGGGCTTTTTCTTGAAAAAACTGAACATTGGCGGGTTCTTAGAATCTCCCCATTCTATGAAACGCGCTTTCACCCTTCTGGGCCTGCTGGCCTGCCTCTCGTCCGGGGCTGCCTTGGCGGCCAACCCCCCGGTGTCTCCACCCTCCGCCGCGCCGTCTGCCACGGCCTCTGGCGCGCAGCAGTTCACCCTCAAGAACGGCATGCAGCTCATCGTGCAGCCCGACCGGCGCGCCCCGACGGCGGTGCACATGGTCTGGGTGCGTGTGGGCTCGATGGACGAGGTGGATGGGGCCTCGGGCGTGGCCCATGTGCTGGAGCACATGATGTTCAAGGGCACCAAGACCTTGCCGCCGGGCGAGTTCTCGCGCCGCGTGGCGGCGCTGGGGGGGCGCGAGAACGCGTTCACCAGCCGCGACTACACCGGCTACTACCAGCAGATCCCGTCCAACCGGCTGGAGGACGTGATGAAGCTCGAATCGGACCGGTTTGCCCACAACCACTGGCCCGACGAGGAGTTCAAGAAAGAGATCGAGGTCGTCAAGGAAGAGCGCCGCCTGCGCACCGAAGACCAGCCCCGCGCCATGCTGGCCGAGCAATTGTTTGCTGCCACCTTCAACGCGTCGCCCTACCGCCGCCCCATCGTGGGCTGGATGAGCGATCTGGACGCGATGACGCCGGACGATGTACGGGCCTTCCACCGCCAGTGGTACACCCCCACCAACGCCGCTGTGGTGGTGGCGGGCGATGTCGACGTGGCCCAGGTGCGCGCGCTGGCTGAAAAGTATTACGGCAGCCTGCCCGTGCATGCGCTGCCCGCGCGCAAGCCGCGCACCGAGCCCGCGCAGCAGGGCCTGCGCCGCATCGCCGTGAAGGCCCCGGCCGAGCAGGCCTATGTGGCCCTGGCCTTCCGCGCGCCCAGCCTGCGCCGTGTGGACAACCTCACCGACGAAGACCGCGACGCCCTCGCGCTGATGGTGCTGTCGGCCGTGTTCAATGGCTACGACGGTGCCCGGCTGGACCGCGCTTTGACCCAGGGACCCAACCGCGTGGCCGACAGTGCCAGCAGCTCCGCCATGGTCACCGGGCGCGGCCCCAGCCTGTTCATGCTCAGCGGCGTGCCCGCTGCGGGCAAGACCGCCCAGCAGGTCGAAGACGCGCTGCGCGCCGAGGTGACCCGGGTGGCGAAGGATGGCGTGAGCGAGGCTGAGCTGAACCGCGTCAAGACGCAATGGATCGCCTCCACCGTGTACGAGCGCGACTCGGTGATGAGCCAGGCGCAAGAGCTGGGCGGCAACTGGGTGCAGGGCTTTCCGCTGGACGCCAACGAGCGCCTGCTGGCCCTGCTGCGCACCGTGACCCCGGCGCAGGTGCAGGCCGTTGCCGCCAAGTATTTCGGCGACGACCAGCTCACCGTGGCCACGCTGCTGCCCCAGCCGCTGGACGCCCCCCGCGCCCGCCCGCCGTTGCCTGCGGGCGCTGTCATCCGCTGAACCCGCCCTGCGGAAACTGCCCATGATTACTATCAAAAAAATAGCTGTCCGTGCTTTATGTATAAGCGCTATCGCCCTTTTTTCTTCCAATTCGGCCTGGGCGCTGCTGCCCATCCAGCACTGGACGGAGCCCAATGGCGCCAAGGTCTATCTGGTCGAAAGCCCGGTCATCCCCATGGTGGACGTGCAGATCGACTTTGACGCTGGCACGCGCCGCGACCCGGCGGGCCAGTCCGGCCTGGCCAATGCGGTGGCCGCCATGGCGAGCAAGGGCGTGAAGCCCGGGCGCGACGCCAGCGCCGAGCCCGCGCTGGACGAAAACGGCCTGGGCGAGGCCTGGGCCGACCTGGGTGCCAGCTTTGAAGCCAATGCCGACAACGACACGCTGCACTACGTGCTGCGCTCGCTGACCGACCCGCCGCTGCTGGAACGCGCCGCACGGCTGGCGGCCCGCCAGATTGCCGAGCCCGTGACGACCGAAGACGTCTGGCAACGCGACCGCGCCCGCTGGAGCGCCAGCCTGAAAGAAGCCAACACGCGCCCCGCCACGGTGGCCAACCACGCGTTTGCCGCTGCGGTGTATGGCAGCCACCCCTACGGCGTCCGCACCACCGAAGAGACGCTGGCCCGCATCGGCGTGGCCGACATGCAGGCCTTCCACGCACAGCATGTCGCCGCCTGCCGCGCCAAGGTCAGCATCGTGGGCGCGGTATCGCGCGCCCAGGCGCAGACGCTGGTGGCCACGCTGCTGGCGCGCCTGCCTGCCACTGCAGGCTGCGCACCGCTGCCGCCTGTGGGCGAGGTGGCGGCGCTGACGGCGCCTGCCGAGAAGGCCATCCCGTTCGCCTCGGCCCAGGCCCATGTGCTGATCGGCCAGCCGGGCTTCCAGCGCCGCGACCCGGACTTCCTCGCGCTGCTGGTGGGTAACCACATCCTGGGCGGCGGCGGTTTTGTCTCGCGCCTGACCCACGAGGTGCGCGAAAAGCGCGGCTTGAGCTACAGCGTCTACAGCTACTTTGCGCCCGGCCTGCACGCCGGGGCCTTCACCGTGGGCCTGCAGACGCGCCCCGACCAGGCCGCGCAGGCCGTGCAGGTCTCGCGCGACGTGATCGCCCGCTTTGTGGCCGAAGGCCCCACCGAGGCCGAGCTGCGCGCCGCCAAGGACAACCTCATCGGCGGCTTTGCGCTGCGCATCGACAGCAACAAGAAGCTGCTGGGCAACGTGGCCAACATTGCCTGGAACGACCTGCCGCTGGACTACCTGGATCAGTGGGCCAAAAAGGTCGAGGCCCTCACGGTGGCCGACGTGCGCACCGCCATGGCCCAAAAGCTGCAGCCCGACCGCATGGTGACCGTGGTGGTGGGGGGCAAGCAGCCATGAGCCGATCCACCCTGCGCGGCAGCGCCATCACCGCCGAAATCCGCAAGGCCCAGGCCGCAGCGGCCGCAGCCCCCGCGGACCCCAAGGCCGCCAAGAAAAACGCCAAGGACAAAGCTGCTGCGGCGGCCGCCCCCAAGGGCGCGGGCGAAATCCGCATCATCGGCGGGCTGTGGAAGCGCACCCGCCTGCCTGTGGCCCAGCGTCCCGGCCTGCGCCCGACGCCCGACCGCGTGCGCGAAACC
>DATLGV010000304.1:0-2730 GCA_035540275.1 Acidovorax sp.
CCTGCGAGCAGTGCGGGCGCAACCGCGTACCCGTGGTGCACCCGGCGGTGGACCTGGCCCGCTGGCTGGCCCAGCCCACCATCGGCGTCGGCGTGCAGCGGCTGCTGCTGTCGCTGGCACCGGGCGCCCGCCCGCCCGCACAAGCCATGGCAGGCCTGGCTGCCGGTGCGCCGGTGCTGTTTCTCTCCGGGCCCGAGGGCGGCCTGAGCCCGGCCGAAGAGGCGCTGGCCCTGGCACAAGGCTTTGCGCCCGTCAGCCTGGGGCCGCGCACCCTGCGCGCAGAAACGGCCCCGCTCGCAGCGCTGGCCGTTTTGACCCTGGCGTGACGGGACAGCGCACACGCCAGGTGGGGGGGATGGGGGCGCTCAAGGAGCGGTGGGTGGCCACCAGATCTGGACGGCGGCCGTGCCGTACACCACGAACAGGCCGCCTTCTGCCACGCCGGTGGGGGTGACTGCGGCCAATTGGCCGTTCGTGCCCTCGCCCAGGCAGGCATCGCCCACCTGGGGCAGGGCCACGTCGACCACGCCGTTCAGGTAGCCGTTCAGAATGAAGCCGTTGATGTCGGCTTTCTTGTTGGTGCGCATCTCGTAGGCCACGCTGGTCGACACGTCGGCACTCTTGCGTTGCGTCACCCTGTGGGTCCTCTCGCCCCGGGTGCCCACGCCGGTGGTCCAGACGCACAACGCGTCGTATTCCTGGATCGTCTCGTAATGGAAGCCCACGCCGGCAGCACTGCTCTGCAGTACCTGGTTGTTCCAGCCAAAGGCCAGCTGCACGTCGCCCTTGCCCACAAAGCCGTTGCCGGTGTCCTCGTCGAAAACCACGGCAGCGTGGGCCAGGCTGGCGCAAGCCAGCAGAGCGGCGGCACCCGCGGTGCGGGCCCATCGTGTAGTGCGATTGATCGTCATAGGTTCCCTCCATCCGCCCGCGGGGGCGGTTCCATCCGTTGCAAAGGGACCGCACCTCCAAGATGCGGCCTTCGGGAGCCGCCCGGTTGCAGGCGACGGTTTCCGTCAGGGTGGGCCCGGCCGCGCATGAAAGGCGCGGGATCCACCTGCTGACGATGTAGGAAATTGTTTCAACTTCGCCTTTTTTGTGCATGATGCGGATGTCCTTTTTTGTGCGTGATTTTTCGTGGATGCGCCTCTGCCCGGAAGCAGGACAAAGCTCCCGTCACCCACCCTTTTTGTCCCAGGTTCTCCCTTTTTTCGACGCATGACGCCCCGGTTGCCACCTCCATCTGCCTGTACATCGTGGCGCCCCAACTCCTGGCCTGGGGGCTGAAGCGGCTGGCCGAGAGCCTGGCCCCCCACATGCACGTGGCCCTCACCATCCATCGCCCCCACGCTGCGGCGGAGCAACTGGCCGGCGCAGCGCCAAACTCCGTGGTCCTGGTCGATCTGGACGGAGACGACCGGCTGGAGCACCCCGTGGCCCTGCTGCGCGAGAGCACCCCGGCACGGCTGCTGGGGCTGACGGTCTCCAGCGATCCGGCTTTTCACGACCGCGCCGTGCTGGATGGCGCCAGCGGGGTGGTGGACAAGAACGACGCCCCCCACACCCTGCTCAAGGCCATCGAGTGCGTGCACCATGGAGAGGTCTGGCTGGACCGCACCGCGACCAGCCGCATCCTGGGGGCCCTGGCACAGCGCTCCGAGCCGACCGCCCAGCGCCCGGAAAAACTGCTCATCGACAGCCTCACCCGGCGCGAGCGCCAGACCGTGCGGGTGCTTGCGGACAACGCCAGCGCCACGGGAAAACAGCTGGCCGCGCTGCTCAACATCAGCGAGCACACCCTGCGCAACCACCTGACGTCGATCTACCAGAAGCTCGGACTGGGCAATCGGGTGGAGCTTTACGCCTTCGCGCATCGCCATCAACCCGATCTGCAGGAATAATGCGGGTTGCAGGCGACACGCCCCCCGGCGTGCAAGCCTTCCTCTGATTGTTCCCCTGGAAAATCCGCATGCCCCCGCAGTCAGCCCGTTTTTGGCAGCGCCTGAAGGATGTGGTCCTGTCCACCGACCCTCGGCGACGCACGCTGGTGGGCATGGCCTTGCTGGCGCTCACGCTGATGGCTGGCAGCGCCGGTGTGATGCTGCTGGTGGCGCATTCGGGCACCACCGTGGACGAGACCGCCGTCCAGTGGTGGGCCGCCCTGTCGGTGGGCGGCCTGGTGGTGATGACGGCTTTCATCCGGTCGGGCGAAACCGCCGCTCTGCGTGACCCCTCGCTCACCATTCCCCAGATGGTCTGGACCATCACCAGCGGCGCCGTGGCCTATGTGCTGGCCGGCGATGCGCGGGGCGTGGTGCCCAGCGTGCTGGCCATGATCCTGTTCTTTGGCACCTTCGGCCTCACGATGGCAGAAGTGATCGGCATTGGCATGTACGCACTGCTGGCGTTTGCGAGCGCCATCGGCCTCAGCACTCGCTTCCATGCCAACGCCTCGGCCTACCTCGACACCGCCTACGCGCTGATGGTGCTCATCGTGCTGGGCGGCAGCATTGCGCTGAACCTGCGCATCCAGCGCATCCGCGGCAAGCTGCGCCAGCAGCGCGAAGCGCTGGCCCAGGCGCTCGAAGTCAACCGCGAACTGGCCACCCGCGACGAGCTGACGGGCCTGCTCAACCGCCGTGCCATGCTGGACCTGATGGCGCTGGAGCACCGCCGCAGCCTGCGCAGCGGCCGCCCGCTGCTGCTGGCGCAGCTTGCCGCGGATGCGCT
>DATLGV010000305.1:0-1613 GCA_035540275.1 Acidovorax sp.
TGTGGGTGGTGCGTCAATCGCGTCGATGAAGATCTGTTCAAACCAGGGGCGGATTCCCAGCGCATCGATCTTGCTGTCCTGCAGGCGCCGAAAACCGCTGGTGACCAGGTATCGCCGCAACGGAATACGGGGCAGCAGGCCGATGTCGGCATAGCCATGCAGCGGCGCCCTGGCCTCCATCTGGCTGAACTGCTGCCACCCGGCCGCGCGCATGGCGAGCGTGAAATGGTGGCGCTGGGCCACCAGGTCGAACGCGGTGAACCAGCAGGCCTGCAGCGCCTGGTCCAGGGCCTGTGGGCTCAGCGCGCCCTGGTTGGCTTGCCGCACGGCCTCGAACGCGGGTTCGAACAAGGGCCCCACCGCCCGCGCATCCATCAGGCAGTTGTCCAGGTCAAAAACAGCGACGGTGTAGTCCAGAGGCATGGCTCATCAAAAAGGGATTAGCAAAAGAGCGTGGCGCATACAGGGCAAAAGCCGTGCACCTTTGAACAGGTTCTTATCCGGCCACCACGGATACGCCGTGGTCTGCCAGCGTCAGGCTGACCGGGGCACCCTCATCCAGCGGCAACTCCACCAAGGGCGACACCACAAAAATGGCGCCCAGGGCGCTGGCAAAGGTGTATTCCATGACGCTGCCCAGGTAGGTGCAGCGGATGACCCGCGCGGCCAGGCCTGCCGATGTGGCCGGGCCAATCACCCACGCCTCTGGGCGCACGGCGATCTTGACCGGGCCTGTGGGCAGTGCGGCGGGTGACGGCACGCGCAGCGGGCCCAGTTGCGCATACCCGGTGTCTGTGGCGCTGCCCGGGCTTGGCGCAAGATTTTGGGCCGCGAACAGCATGGCCTCGCCCATGAAGCCCGCCACAAACTCGGAGGTCGGTTGCTCGTACAGCGCGCTGGGCGCGCCGCGTTGGGCGATGGCGCCCCGGTCCATCACCACGATCTGGTCGCTGACGGCCAGCGCTTCGGACTGGTCGTGGGTGACATAGGCCACGGTGAGCTTCAGGCGCTGCTGCAGGGTGCGAATTTCCTCGCGCATGGCGCGGCGCAGGCGGGCGTCCAGGTTGGACAGGGGTTCGTCGAACAGCAGCACGGCAGGCTCCAGCGCCAGCGCGCGCGCCAGCGCCACGCGCTGCTGCTGCCCGCCCGACAGCTCGTGCGGCCTGCGCTGGTCCAGGCCGTGCAGGCCCACGGTGTCGAGCATGGCGCGCGCCTTGTCGCGTACCTGCTGCTTGCCCAGGCCCGACAAATGCAGGCCGTAGACCACGTTGTCGATGACGTTCATGTGCGGAAACAGCGCGTAGTTCTGGAACACCAGGCTCACGTTGCGCTGCGCCGGACCGAGGGGGGTCACATCTTGCCCGTCGATGAAGATGCGGCCCGATGTGGGCGATTCGAGCCCGGCAATCAGGCGCAGCGTGGTGGTCTTGCCGCAGCCCGATGGCCCGAGGATGGTGGTGAGTGTGCCGCGCGGCACGCTGAAGCTGATGTGGTCCACCACCAGCGGAGCGCTGGGCGACGAGCCGTATCGCTTGCACACGTCCCTGAATTCAATGCCGTGATGGCCCGCAGAGTTCGTCATGGTGCGTGCGTTTTGCCGACTGCCAGATTGG
>DATLGV010000306.1:0-4215 GCA_035540275.1 Acidovorax sp.
GGCGGTGGCTGCTACTTCGCGTACGGGTCTGCAAACCCCAGCTCTTGCAGGATGGCGGTTTCGTACGCCTCCATTTCCTCGGCGTCGGCCTCGCTGGTTTCGTGGTCCCAGCCCTGGGCATGCAGCGTGCCGTGCACCAGCATGTGGGCGTAGTGCTCTTCCAGGCTCTTGTTCTGCTCCTTTGCCTCCCGCTCGATCACGGGGGCGCACAGCACCAGGTCGGCGGTCACCAAGGGCTCCTGGGTGTAGTCAAAGGTGAGCACGTTGGTGGCGTAGTCCTTCTTGCGGTACTCGCGGTTGAGCTGCTGACCTTCTTCAGCACCCACGATGCGCACGGTGATCTCGGCGTCGGTGGCCAGTGCGTGGCGAATCCAGCGCGTGACCTTGTGGCGGGGCAGCACGGCCCGGTGGGCGGCGGCCCCATCCAAGGGGCCGAATTGCAGCGACAGGGAGAGTTGGTTCAAGGGCATTGGGATTGCTTTTGGCACTTGGCACTTGGCGCTTGATGCATGAGCGCAAGCAGCCATCAAAGTTGGAGTTCAGTCGCGTGCACGTGCTGCGGCTGCGCGGCGGGGGGCGTCATAGGCATCCACGATGCGGGCCACCAGCGGGTGGCGCACCACGTCGGCGCTGGTGAAGTGGGTGACCGAGATGCCCTTGACGCGCTTCAACACGCGCTCGGCGTCGATCAGGCCGCTGAGGGTGCCCTTGGGCAGGTCGATCTGGCTCACGTCACCGGTCACCACCGCCTTGGCGCCAAAGCCGATGCGGGTGAGGAACATCTTCATCTGCTCGGGCGTGGTGTTCTGGGCCTCGTCCAGGATGACGAAGGCATTGTTCAGCGTGCGCCCGCGCATGAAGGCCAGCGGCGCGATCTCGATGGCGTTGCGCTCGAACGCCTTCTGCACCTTGTCGTGTCCCATCAGCTCGTACAGCGCGTCGTACAGCGGGCGCAGGTAGGGGTCCACCTTCTGCGCCAGGTCGCCGGGCAGGAAGCCCAGGCGCTCGCCGGCCTCGACCGCCGGGCGGGTCAGCACGATGCGCTGCACGCTGCTGCGCTCCAGCGCGTCCACGGCACTCGCCACGGCGAGATACGTCTTGCCGGTGCCGGCGGGGCCGATGCCGAAGGTGATGTCGTGCGTGGCGATGTTCTGCAGGTACAGGTTCTGCGTGGGCGTGCGCCCGCGCAGGTCGGCACGGCGGGTGTTGAGGATGATGGCGTCGTCCGGGGCCTCCAGCAGTTCGCTGTCGCCTGCCAGCATGAGCTGGATGTAGTCCTCGCCGATGGGCCGCTCGGCCATTTCATAGAGGGCCTGCAGCAGCTCCATCGCCTGCGTGGCCTGGGCCTTGGGGCCATCGACCTTGAACTGCTCGTGCCGGTGCGCAATGCTCACCTGCAAGGCCACCTCGATGGTGCGCAGGTGCGCATCGGCCGGGCCACACAGGTTCGTAAGCCGGGTGTTGTTGTGGGGGGTGAAGGTGTGGCGCAGGATCACGCGGATAATTCCAGTCAGGCAACGGAAAACGGCAAGAACGACGGCGCGGCATGTCACGCCCGCGTCGCCAAAGGACATCAATGATAGGCAAATTGACCGGCACCCTGCTGGAGAAGACCCCCCCCGAGGTGCTGCTGGACTGCCACGGCGTGGGCTACGAGGTGAACGTGCCCATGAGCACGTTCTACAACCTGCCCGCCGTGGGCGAGCGCGTGAGCCTGCTGACCCAGTTCATCGTGCGCGAGGATGCGCAGCTGCTGTACGGCTTTGCGACAGCCCCCGAGCGGCAGGCTTTCCGGGAGCTGATCAAGATCTCGGGCGTGGGTCCGCGCACGGCGTTGTCCATCCTGAGCGGCATGGGTGTGAGCGACCTGGCGCAGGCGATTTCGCTGCAGGAGGCGGGGCGGCTGGTGAAGGTGCCCGGCATCGGCAAGAAGACGGCCGAGCGTTTGCTGCTGGAGCTCAAGGGCAAGCTGGGGGCCGATATGGGCGCCGTGCGCGGCGCGGCCACCAGCGATGCGCAGGCCGACATCCTGCAGGCGCTGTTGGCTTTGGGCTACAACGACAAGGAAGCGGCGGCGGCGCTCAAGGCGTTGCCCGCGGAGGTGGGGGTGAGCGAGGGCATCAAGTTGGCGTTGAAGGCCTTGGCCCGCTGATAATGGCCGTCGAAAACCGGTGCCCGACCTGTCGACGGGGGCTGGGCATGGGGCTTGGCGGTGACCCTTCCGAGGGTTGGGCGCGTGAGCCGTAGCGAATTCAAGGATGCAGACAATGAAGAAGTTCTCCCTAGGGCGTTGGATGCCAGCCATCCTCGCAGCGGCGGTGTTGCTGGCCGGTTGTGGCGGTGGTTCGGGTGACACGTCCATCCGTGCGCCGCTGCTCTCCAAGGTGGACAGCCGGGTTCAGCCCCCCGAAGCGGTTCAGGACGTGGCTCGCATCAAGTCGCGCAGTGCCGCTGCAGCGCCCGAAGCCGCATCGGTGGCACTGGAGGCCCTGGCGGTGGAGAAAACCCAGTCCCTGGACTCGGTGGGGCCTCGGCGCGTGGGCCAGGGCCGCAACGTCGAGGCTGCAAAGTCTGTATCGGCCATGGGAGCCCTGTGGCAGTGGCGCAAAACACCGGCGGGAGGCCTGGTTGCGGCGGTCAGTTTCAGCGCGGAAGGGGCCTATGGTTTGCGATTGGGGGTGCTGGTTCAGCAACTGCCGGGCAGTGCCGTCGTGCGCGTTTATACCCAGGCGGCGCCTGGCAGGGTGTTCGAGATCTCCGGTCAGGAAATTCTGCAACTGATCGAACGCAACCAGGCGGCCGGTGACCGCTCGGAAGCTGCGCGCACCTGGTGGACGCCCGATACCGGGGCTGGCGAGGCGACGCTGGAGGTGGAGTTGCCGCCGGGCGTTGCGGCAGGTGCGCTGCAGATATCCGTCCCCCAGCTGTCGCATATCTTCGCCAACCTGGCCGTGCCGACCGAGCAGGAGTACCAGGCGCAGGTGCAACAGAACACGAAAGCCATTGGCGATGCCGATGCCTGTAACCTGGATGCCACCTGCTACAGCGACGGCGCCAGCGAACGCAACGCGGTCGCGCGCATGGTCTTTGTGAAGGGGGCGAGCGCCTACCTGTGCACGGGCACCTTGCTCAATGATGGCAACTCCAGCGGCAAGCCCTACTTCCTCAGTGCCAACCACTGCATTTCGGACCAGACGGTGGCTTCGACCCTGCAGACGGACTGGTTCTTCCGTTCGTCCAGTTGCAACAGCGGTGTGCTGCAGAGCGCGAGCACCAAGAGGGTGGGTGGAGCCCGGCTCCTCTACGCCAGCGCAGACAGTGATACCTCGTTCCTCCTGCTCAACGACACGCCTCCCGCGGGAGCGGTTTTTGCGGGGTGGGACGCGTCCACCGTTGCCGCCGGGGTTTCGGCCATTGGGTTGCACCATCCACGCGGAGACTTGCTCAAGCTGAGCTATGGTGCCGTGGTCAGTCAATCGTCATGTACTACCTCATCCGACACGACGTTCACGTGCTCGGGAACCAGCGGCAACTATTACCGGGTCAACTGGAGCCAGGGCACCACCGAGGGGGGGAGCAGTGGTTCGGCGCTGTTCCGAAACGGCAAGGTCGTGGGCACCTTGTACGGCGGCGTGGCCATCTGCACCAACAAGTCGTCACCCGACTACTATGGCCGATTCGACGTGGCCTACAACGCGGCGTTGAAGAACTGGCTGGCGCCGACCGTCAGCAATTCCGGCCGTACGGCTATCTACCGGTTTTACAACAGCAAGACCGGGGCGCATTTCTTCACATCCAGTGCCGCTGAGCGCGATTTCGTCATAAGCACCTACCCGGAATTCGCCTATGAAAACGTCGCTTTCTACGCCTATGCCCAGCCCACTGCAGGGCAAAGCACTGTGTATCGCTTCTTCAATACCAGCAATGGGGCGCATTTCTACACCATCAGCCAGGCGGAAAGCGACTTCGTTCGTGCCAACTACCCGGTGTTCAAGTACGAGGGGCCCATCTGGTATGCGCAGGCCGCAGAGGGCACTGGCGCTACGCCGATCTATCGGTTCTACAAACCTGGGACAGGAACGCATTTCTACACGATCAGCGCCGCAGAGCGCGATTTTGTGATCGCTACTTACAAGGACTTCAATTACGAAGGCGTCGCCTACTACGCGTGGACGAGTAACTGAGCCCGTAAGCTTCTCTGACGCATGACCATCC
>DATLGV010000307.1:0-1649 GCA_035540275.1 Acidovorax sp.
CCTGTGGCCGCCTGCTGGAAATTTGTTGCAAGCCGTCGAAAAAATTTTGATGGCTGGCCCCCGCGCCACCGCCTACCATTCGGCGCATTTCCCATACCGGAGAGCCTGCGTGCCCAACCTGTCCAAAATCACCTGCATCGAAGACCTGCGTGTCATTGCCCGGCGCCGCGTGCCGCGCATGTTCTATGACTACGCCGATTCGGGCTCGTACACCGAGGGCACGTACCGCGCCAACGAAAGCGACTTCCAGCGCATCAAGCTGCGCCAGCGGGTGGCCGTGAACATGGAAGGCCGCACCACCCGTACCACCATGGTGGGCCAGGAGGTGGCCATGCCCGTGGCCATTGCGCCCACGGGCCTCACGGGCATGCAGCATGCCGACGGCGAAATCCTGGGCGCCAGGGCGGCCAAGGCGTTTGGCATCCCGTTCACGCTCTCGACCATGAGCATCTGCTCCATCGAAGACGTGGCCGAACACACCGGCCGCCACCCGTTCTGGTTCCAGGTGTATGTGATGCGCGACCGCGACTTCATCGAACGCCTGATCGACCGCGCCAAGGCCGCCAACTGCTCGGCGCTGCAGCTCACGCTGGATTTGCAGATCCTGGGCCAGCGCCACAAGGACATCAAGAACGGCCTGTCGGCCCCGCCCAAGCCCACGATCGCCAACCTCATCAACCTCGCCACCAAGCCGCGCTGGTGCCTGGGCATGCTGGGCACCAAGCGCCGCAGCTTCGGCAACATCGTGGGCCATGCCAAGGGCGTGGGCGATCTGTCGTCGCTGTCGTCCTGGACGGCCGAGCAGTTCGACCCCCAGCTCAACTGGGGCGATGTGGAATGGATCAAGAAGCGCTGGGGCGGCAAGCTGATCCTCAAGGGCATCATGGATGCCGAAGACGCGCGCCTGGCCGTCAACAGCGGCGCCGATGCGCTCATCGTCAGCAACCACGGCGGCCGTCAGCTCGATGGCGCACCCTCGTCCATCGCGGCGCTGCCCGGCATTGCCGCAGCCGCGGGCAAGGACATCGAGGTCTGGATGGACGGCGGCATCCGCAGTGGGCAGGACGTGCTCAAGGCCCGTGCGCTGGGTGCGCAGGGCACGCTGATCGGCCGCAGCTTTCTGTACGGCCTGGGTGCGTATGGCGAGGCGGGCGTCACGCGGGCGCTGCAGATCATCCAGAAAGAGCTGGACATCACCATGGCGTTCTGTGGCCACACCAACATCAACACCGTGGATTCGTCGATCCTGCTGCCGGGCACGTATCCGACGGCCTGAGCGGCTGAAGGCGCTTTACTGGACCGCTGGCACGGGTGGCGGCAGGCGTTTGAGCGTGGCCAGATAGGCCACCACGTCCTCACGGCCCTGCGCATCCTCAAGCCGGTAGTCCATGCCCTGGCCGGGGATCAGCGCCTCGGGGTCGCTCAGCCAGGCCTTGAGCGTGGCACGCGTCCACAGGATCTTGCTGGCCCGCAAGGCGGGCGAATAGTCAAAGTCCTTCAGCGCTCCCGCGCGGCGCCCCAACACACCCCGGTGCGCGGGGCCGTCTCCGTGCTGGTCGGCGCTGTGGCAGCTGCTGCAATGGGCCGCGTACAGCGCGGCACCACGCTCCACCGACTGGGCGGCAGCACCGCCGTGGGCGGCCCACAGC
>DATLGV010000308.1:0-2483 GCA_035540275.1 Acidovorax sp.
CAGAAAGTTGATGGGCCGAGCTACCAGACGGGCAAAGGTCTCGGGGTCGCGCGGCTGGAACTCGCCGGTGATGGCCTCGATCAGGTCCTGCAGCGTGACGATGCCCTGCACCTCGCCGTATTCGTCGATCACAAACGCCATGTGCACGTCCGACAGGCGGAAGTTGTCCAGCAGCTCCATGCCCGTGATGGTCTCGGGCACATACAGCGCCGTCTGCAGCGGCTGGTCGGCCAGGCTGCCCCGCGCCTTGTCGCGCAGGGTGCGGGACAGCCACTGGCGCGCGTTGATCACGCCCAGGATGTTGTCCATGCCGCCACGCACCACCGGGAAGCGCGCGTGGTCGGATTCTTCGATGCACTTCAGGTTGTCTTCAAACGACGCATCGATGTCCAGGCACACCACATCGCCGCGCGGCACCATCAGCGAGCCGATCTGGCGGTCGTCCAGGCGGAACACGTTGCGCACCATGGTGTGCTCGTGCGACTCGATCACGCCGGCCGTGGTGCCTTCGACCAGCATGGCGTGGATCTCTTCCTCGGTCACCGGGCTGCCGCTGGTTTCCTTCACGCCCAGCAGGCGCAGCAGCGTGCGCGTGGACGTGGACAGCAGCAGCACAAACGGCTTGGTGGCCAGCGCCAGAAAGTTGATGGGCCGAGCTACCAGACGGGCAAAGGTCTCGGGGTACGACTGGCCGATGCGCTTGGGCACCAGCTCGCCCACCACGATGGAGAAGTACGTGATCAGCACCACCACCAGGCCGGTGGCTGCATAGCTGCCGTACTGCATCGGCACGCCCAGCGAGCCGAGCCACGATGCCAGCGGTGCTGCCAGCGCGGCCTCGCCCACGATACCGTTCAGCACGCCGATCGACGTGATGCCGATCTGAATGGTGGAGAGAAAACGCGTGGGGTCTTCGCCCAGCTTCACGGCAGCGGCGGCACCGCTATCGCCCTCATCAATCAGCTTTTGCAACCGCACCTTGCGGGCCGTGACCAGAGCGATCTCGGACATGGCAAACAGGCCGTTGAGGAAGATGAGGGCGAACAGTATTGCTATTTCCATACAAAGGGCGCCTTGCGCGCCCTTGGGTGTTGATAAGCAACCCATTGTAAGGACAGGGGCCCAGAGGCCCCGCGCAGGCTCCTAACCGCCCTCGGTGGGCAAGCCGGTTTCGTCCCATTCAGGCAGCCCCCCGCGCAGCCAGTACACCGACTGGAAGCCCTTGGTGGTGGCCACCTTGGCGGCCTTGTAGGACTTCCAGCATTCGGCGCCATTGCACGCAAAAATCACCGGCTTGGCCTTGTTCAGGCCCGGGAGCCTGTCCAGCGCCTGGAAGTCGTCCTGGGCCGCATTGAAGGCCACGTCCTTGAGGCTCTTTTCCACGTACGCGGCAAACACGGCGCCACGGATGCGCCTGGTCTTGAATTCCTTTTCGGTGCGGGTGTCCACCAGCGTGGCACCCTGCGCCAGCAGGGTCTGCGCTTCGCGCGCGGTGATGCGGTTCACCCCGGGCAGGCTGGTGGGCGTGAACAGCCCCAGCTCGGCCACGCGGCGGTATTCCACCGCCTCCGGGCGCACCGAGACCAGCGGCAGGCCGCTGGCCGAGGACGACGTGCTGAACCACTGGGCCAGCTTGCTGCGCGCATCCGCCGGCAGGTCTTTCTTCACCACGATGGAGAACCCGCCCGGCACGGGCTGCGACGTGGCCAGCACCCGTGCGATGCCGGGGTGCGCCGCCGACCATTCGGCCCAGTCGTCCTCGCGCACCACGGTGGCATCGGCCGTGCCCAGGGTCAGGGCCGTGAGGCCCGCCTGCGGAAATTTCTCGTACTGCACGGCCCGCAGGTCCTGGAACGACAGCCCCGCCTCGTTCAGCATGCCCCGCGCCATGTAGGTGTAGACCGAGTCCTGCTGGGGCAGGTACAGCCGCCGGCCTTTCATGGCGGGCACGCCTGCGATGGGTTGCAGCCCGACCAGCAGGTACTTGTCCGATTTGTGCGTGGCGCCCACCAGTTCGTAGCCGCGTTGCAGTGCAGATGCCGCCACCTGCGCAGGGGCAATGAAGATGTCATGGCCCGCGCTGCGGGTGGCGCGCATTACGTCGGCCAGGTCGTCGCTGGTGGTCAGCGCCACGGGCTGGCCGGCCGCCTTGGACAGGCCCGACTCGGCCGAGGTGCGCAGGATGGAATGCGCGGCCTTGCGGGCCGTGGGCTCCACAGCCACCATGGCCGTCAGCTGGGCCTGTGTGGCGCCACAACCCAGGCCCCAGAGCAGTAGCAGTCCGAGCGGTCGCCAGGGTCGTTTTTTGATGATGTTCATAGCGCTTTTCCTCTCCCCAAGATAAAGCGCGAATATGCCGACGGCCTCCGCACCTGCGTACGAATGTTTCCGATGTTTTGTTTTTGTTACTTCTGCTAACGACGCCGCACGTGCGGCGTCGTTAGCAGAAGTAACAAAAACAAAACATCGGAAACATTCGTACG
>DATLGV010000309.1:0-5462 GCA_035540275.1 Acidovorax sp.
GCCCTCCAGGACGTGGTGATTGGCACCGGCGCCGATGACCCCGCGCTCACCCCCGGCTGGGGCGAACCCGGCCTCACCCCCGCCGAGCAGCTGGTGGGCTGGAACACGCTGGAGGTGCTGGCCCTGGGCGCAGGCAATGCGCAGCGGCCCATCAACGCCATCCCTGCGCAGGCCGTGGCGCATTGCCAGCTGCGGTTTGTGGTGGGCACCGATTGGCAGAACGTGCAGGCCACGCTGCGCGAGCACCTGGACGCACATGGCTTCAGCCAGGTCGAAATCACCATGGGCATGCACTGCGGCGCCACACGGCTCGACCTGCACAACCCCTGGGTGGACTGGACGATGGCCTCGCTGCAGGCCAGCGCAGGCCAGCCGGCCACGCTGCTGCCCAACCTTGCGGGCTCGCTGCCCAACGACATCTTTGCCGACCAGCTGGGCCTGCCCACGCTGTGGGTTCCCCACTCGTACCCCGCTTGCGCCCAGCACGCGCCCAACGAGCATTTGCTGGCACCCGTGGCGCGCGAAGGGCTGGCGGTGATGGCCGGGTTGTTCTGGGACCTGGGTGAGTCCCAGGGGACGCCGTGGACTGAAGGGCGTACCACCCGGCAGGAAGCCACTGCCTGACCGCAAAAACCAAGGGGCCTGCACGGCCCCTTTGTCTGATCTCGCCGATTCGCAGGGCCAGGCCCTGCCCCCGGTCACAGCGCAGGGTCGCGCAGCTCCCAGCGGATCGCGTCGATGGCCTTCAGTACCTCGGGCGACAGCGTGGTGCCCCAGGCATTCAGGTCTTCCTCCAGCTGCGCCACCGACGTCACGCCGATGATGGTGCTGGCCACTTGCCACTTGGTGTAGCAGAACGCCAGCGCCATCTGCGTGGGCGTCATGCCGTTGGCGCGGGCCAGCGCGTTGTATCGACGGGAGGCCTCCAGCGCCTCGGGGCGGCCCCAGCGCTGCTTGCGCACCGATTCATACGATGCAATGCGCGCACCCTGGGGAGCGTTGGGGCCGGTGATGCCGCTTTCGTCGTACTTGCCCGTCAGCAGGCCAAAGCCCAGGGGCGAATAGGCCAGCAACGACACGTTGAGGCGGTGGCAGGTTTCATCCAGCCCGTTTTCCCAGGTGCGGTTGATGAGGCAGTACGGGTTCTGCACGGTCGCGACACGCGGCAGGCCATGCTGCTCGGCCAGGCGCACGAACTCGTGCACGCCGTAGGGGGTTTCGTTCGACAAGCCGATGTAGCGCACCTTGCCCGCCTTCACCAGCCCGGCCAGCGCTTCCAGCTGCTCGCGGATGGGGGTTTGCGACGTTTCCTTGGCGGGGTCGTAATACAGGTTGCCGAAGGCGGGCACATGGCGCTCGGGCCAGTGGATCTGGTAGAGGTCGATCACATCGGTCTGCAGGCGGCGCAGGCTGCCTTCGCACGATGCCACGATGTCGGCCGCCGTCATGCCCTTGCCCTCGCGCACCCAGGGCATACCGCGCGACGGGCCGGCCACCTTGGTGGCTACCACCAGCTTCTGGCGCGCGCCGGGGTTCTTGGCAAACCAGTTGCCGATGATGGTTTCGGTGGCACCAAACGTCTCTGCCCGGGCGGGCACGGCGTACATCTCGGCCGTGTCGATGAAGTTCACGCCGCGCGCCAGCGACTGGCTCAGGATGGCATGCGAATCGGCCTCGTTGACCTGCTCGCCGAAGGTCATGGTGCCCAGGCAAATGGGGGTGACAAGCAGGTCACTCTGACCCAAGCGGACGGTGTTCATGCGGTGAAGGCTCCAGATGGTGGAAAAGGAAACAGGGCCTGCTGCGGCCCCGGCTGGCGATGGTACAAGCGATCGCCAAAACCTGCCGGGCGCCGGACTCCTTGGTGACACCGCAGGGCGCCCCTCCAGAGCGGCGGCAACGTAACATTGGCACAGCATGTACCAAGTCCTTACCCCTTCGCGCAGCAGCACACTGGCGCTGCGGCACCTCAATTACCACGTCCGCCACTGGGGCCCCGAGCACAGCGACCTGCCCACGCTGGTGCTCCTGCACGGCTGGATGGACGTCAGTGCCTCTTACCAGTTCACGGTGGATGCGCTGCGCCAACCACGCCGCATCATCGCGCCGGACTGGCGCGGCTTTGGCCTCACCACCGGTGCACCGGTGGACCACTATGTGTTTGCCGACTACCTGGCCGACCTGGACCTGCTGCTGGACCACTACGCGCCCGGCGAGGCCATCGACCTGGTGGGCCACAGCATGGGCGGCAACGTGGCCATGATGTACGGCGGCGTGCGGCCCGAGCGGGTGCGCAAGCTCGTCAACCTGGAAGGCTTTGGCCTGCCCGCCACGCGCCCTGCACAGGCGCCCACACGCTACGCGCAATGGATCGACGAAATCAAGCAGCTGCACCAGGGCACCAAGGAACTCAAGACCTATGACAGCGCCGACGGCGTGGCCCGCCGCCTGATGAAGACCAACCCCCGCCTGTCCGAAGACAAGGCCCAATGGCTGGCCCAGCACTGGGCACGGCCCAACGCCCAGGGGCAGTGGGAAATCCTGGGCGACCCCGCCCACAAGATCACCAGCGCGCAGCTGTACCGTGCGGACGAAGCCCTGGCCATCTACGAACGCATTACCGCACCTGTACTGGCCATCGAGGCCAGCGGCGACAGCCTGGGCCAGTGGTGGAACGGCCGGTATACCCTGGACGAATACCACCAGCGCCTGACCCATGTGCGCACCTGCAGCACGGCCGTCGTGCAAGACGCAGGCCACATGCTGCACCACGATCAGCCCGAGCAGGTGGCACAGCTGATCGCAGCGTTTTTGGAGGCCGCCTGAGGCAATTTGACGTCCTGGCGCCCGCAAGCGCTAGTGGCTATTGCCTGAGGAGCTATCATTTTTGATATGGATGCCACCCGGGGCCCACCTGCCTGTCTGTGCAGATCCGGCGGCGGTCTGGCACAAAGGGCATTAGCAGGGCACCTGCCCGTCCCATGAGAAAATCGCGGGTTATTCCACAGAACACGCAGGACAAGAATCATGGACGCAGAACGCATCAACCTCATCGGCACCACCCTCAACGACCTGGCTCAGCGCACCGCTGAGTTACGGAGGTATCTTTGACTTCGATGCCAAGTTCGAACGCCTGCGCACGGTAAACGCATCGCTGGAAGACCCCGCCGTCTGGAACGACCCCAAGAAGGCCCAGGAACTGGGCAAGGAACAGAAGTCGCTCTCCAGCGTGGTGGTCACGCTCGACAAGCTCACGCGTGAGCTTGCCGACAACGCCGAGCTGTACGAGATGAGCAAGGAGGAAGGCGACGAGGCCGGCCTCATGACCATCGAGGCCGAGGCCGCCAAGCTCAAGCCGCTGATCGAGGAGCTGGAATTCCGCCGCATGTTCCGCAATGAGGCCGATCCGCTCAACTGCTTTGTGGACATCCAGGCCGGCGCTGGTGGCACCGAGGCCTGCGACTGGGCCAGCATGCTGCTGCGCCAGTACCTCAAGTACGCCGAACGAAAGGGCTTCAAGGCCACGGTCGAAGAAGAAACCCCGGGCGATGTGGCCGGCATCAAGAGCGCCACGATCAAGATCGAGGGTGAGTACGCCTTCGGCCTGCTGCGCACCGAAACCGGTGTGCACCGCCTGGTGCGCAAGAGCCCGTTCGACAGCTCGGGCGGCCGCCACACCTCGTTTGCGTCGCTGTTCGTCTACCCCGAGATCGACGACTCCATCGAGATCAACATCAACCCGGCCGACGTGCGCACCGACACCTTCCGCGCATCGGGCGCGGGCGGCCAGCACATCAACAAGACTGACTCGGCCGTGCGCCTGACGCACATCCCCACCGGCATCGTGGTGCAGTGCCAGGACGGCCGCAGCCAGCACAGCAACCGCGACGTGGCGTGGCAGCGCCTGCGCAGCCGCCTGTACGACTTCGAAATGCGCAAGCGCATGGAAGAGCAGCAAAAGCTGGAAGACACCAAGACCGATGTGGGCTGGGGCCACCAGATCCGCAGCTACGTGCTGGACAACAGCCGCATCAAGGACCTGCGCACCAACGTCGAAATCTCAGCCACGCAGAAGGTGCTGGACGGCGACCTGGACGCCTTCATCGAAGCTTCGTTGAAGCAAGGCGTCTGAGTGATGCAGATGCGCACCGACGCCATCATCTTCGACATGGACGGCACCATGATCGACTCCATGCCCTGGCACGCCCAGGCGTGGGTCGAGTTTGCACGCCGCCGGGGCATGGACATCGACGTGCCCGACCTCATGGCACGCACCACGGGCCGCAATGGCACCGAGTGCATCGTGGAACTGCTGGGCCGCCCCGTGTCGCAGGACGAGGCCGACGCGCTCACGCACGAAAAAGAAACCATCTACCGCGAGCTGTTCGCCCCGCGCTTCTCCGAAGTGGCCGGGTTTCGCCAGTTTGCGGCGCAGGTGCGTGCCCGTGGCCTCAAGGTGGCCGTGGGCACGGCGGGCGACATTGGCAACGTGGAATTCGCCCTGGGCCACCTCGGCCTGGAGCCCGCGCCACAGGCCATCGTGCGCGGCGACGAGGGCCTGCCCGGCAAACCCCAGCCTGCCATCTTTCTCGAAGCCGCACGCCGCATCGCGGCCGACCCGGCGCACTGCATCGTTTTTGAAGATGCACCCTTTGGCATCGAGGCCGCGCGCCGCGCGGGCATGCGCGCCGTGGCCATCTGCAGCACCCACACGCCCGAGCAACTGGCCGGGCCCCATGTGCTGGCCGCCGTGCGCGACTACACCGAACTCATGAACACCGACTTTCTGGAGAGCATCCATGTTGCAACTGCATAAAGCCGACGGAAGCGGAGACGGCGCGGCTCCGGCCATCGCCATCCGCCGCGAGGACTACACCGCCCCCGCCTACTGGATCGACAGCGTGGAGCTGACCTTCGACCTGGACCCGGCCAAGACCCGCGTGCTCAACCGCATGACGCTGCGTCGCAACTCCGACGTGGCCGCGCAGCCGCTCAAGCTCGACGGTGACGACCTGAACCTGGCGCGCGTGCTGGTCAACGGCCAGGGCACATCGTTCAAGATGGAAGGCTCCCGCCTGGTGCTGGAGAACCTGCCTGAAGGCTCCGAGCCTTTCGCGCTGGAGATCTTCACCACCTGCTGCCCCGCCAAGAACACGCAGCTCATGGGCCTGTACGTGAGCCAGGGCACCTTCTTCACGCAGTGCGAGGCCGAGGGCTTTCGCCGCATCACCTACTTCCTGGACCGCCCGGACGTGATGGCCAGCTACACCGTCACACTGCGCGCCGACAAGGCCCAGTACCCGGTACTGCTGTCCAACGGCAACCTCGTGGAACAGGGCGAGCTCGACGACGGACGCCACTACGCCAAGTGGGTCGACCCCTTCCGCAAGCCCTGCTACCTGTTCGCCCTGGTCGCCGGGCAGCTGGTGTGCCGCGAGCAGAAGATCGCCTCGCGCGCCGGC
>DATLGV010000310.1:0-3298 GCA_035540275.1 Acidovorax sp.
GGGCTGGTGCGCACCAGGGGCAGGCCCAGGGTCACGTTCACGCCTTTTTCCACCCCCAGGTACTTCACCGGGATCAGGCCTTGGTCGTGGTACATGGCGATGACCACGTCGAACTCGCCCGCGCGCTGCGGGCTGCTGCGCGCGCGCATGAACACCGTGTCCGGCGCGAAGGGGCCGTGCACGTCCAGCCCCTGCTCGCGCGCAAGGGCGATGGCCGGGGCGATCACCTCCAGCTCTTCGCGGCCGAACAGCCCGCCCTCGCCCGCATGGGGATTCAGCCCCGCCACGCCGATGCGGGGCACGCGGCCCAGGCTGCGCTGCAGGGCGGCGTGGGTGATGTGCAGCGTCTGCAGCAGGTTGTCCTGCGTCACCGCCGCAATCGCGTCGCGCAGCGAGACGTGGATGCTGACGAGCACGGTGCGCAGCTCGTCGTTCGCCAGCATCATGCGCACGGGCATGCGCGCCAGTGGCACTCCCTGGTGCGCCGCGGCCTCTGCCTGCAACAGCTCCGTGTGCCCTGGAAAGTCCACCCCTGCTGCCGACAACGCCTCCTTGTGCAATGGGGCCGTCACCAGCGCCGCCACCTCCCCGCGCAAAGCGGCGCGCGCCGCCCAGACCACGCTGTCGGCAGCGGCGCGGCCGGCAGCTGCGCTGATCTTGCCCCATGGCTGGGGGCCCGGGATACCGGGCAGTTGGAGCACGGGGATGCAACGGGGCGGAACGTCCGCCGCCTCGCCCGGTGACCCGATCTGCGCCACGGGCACACCGGGCACGCCAGGGCGCGTGATGACGCCCGCAGCCCGCCGCACAGTGGCCAGGTCACCGACCACAAAGCAGTGGCGCAGTGCCTCGGGCGCATCGCGAAAGGCCTTGGCCACGATCTCGGGGCCGATGCCGGCGGGATCTCCCTGGGTGATGGCGATGGGTTGCATGGGTTTGGAGCCGAATGTGCTTGTAGCGCCAGTTGATCGTGCGCCATGAGCTATGAATAAGTGAGCAAACTGGACGACACAACCGGACAATGCGATGCCTTGTTGCGCAGTGTCTTTGCATGGACTAAGCGGGGTTGTCGATCTCGATGAACTGGTGGCTGAGCCCCCACTGGTCCGCCACATGGGCCGCCACGGCGGGGGCCCCATAGCGCTCGGTGGCATGGTGCCCGGCGGCAATGAAGCCCACGCCCGTCTCCCGCGCCAGGTGGGCTTGCGGCTCGGAGATTTCGCCGGTGATGAAAACATCCGCCCCCGCGGCAATCGCCGACTCGAAATACCCCTGCGCACCGCCCGTGCACCATGCCACGCGGCGCACGGGCCGCCGTGCAGCGGCAGCACCACCCGCCTCGCCCGGCTGCACCAGGGTCACGGGGCGGCCCAGCGCCTGGGCAACATGGTCGGCCACGGCCTGGACATTGTCAAACGCCGCTGGCGCCGCAAAGCCCAGGTCCTGCTCGCCAAACCGCGCATCGGCTGCAAGACCCAGAACCCGGCCCAGCTGCGCGTTGTTGCCCAGCTCGGCATGGGCATCGAGCGGCAGGTGGTAGGCAAACAGGTTGATGTCGTGCGCCAGCAGCAGCTGCAGCCGCTGCTTCATCCAGCCCGTGATGCGGCCGTCCTGCCCGCGCCAGAACAGGCCATGGTGCACAAAGATGGCGTCGGCCTGCGCGGCAATGGCCGCCTCGATCAGCGCCCGGCTGGCCGTGACGCCGCTGACCACGCGCCGGATCTCGGCCTTGCCTTCGACCTGCAGGCCGTTGGGGCCGTAGTCCTTGAAGCGCTCGGGTTGCAGCAGGCCGTCAAACGCCTGCAAAAGTTGACTGCGGGGAATGCTCATGCCCCTATTGTGGCGCGCCATGTACACCCCCACATTCGGAGACAATGCCACGATGGAGGGAGCGCCCGGGCCGCCACGGCGAACCGGCAGGCGGCGCCTCCATCGCACCATCCCGTTCCACCACCGGTAAGCACATTACATGAAGCGACTCTGGCTGCTGTTTTCCCAGTCCGTGACGGTCCTCGTTGCGGCCTACTTTGTTGTTGCCACGCTCCAGCCCGACTGGCTGGGCCGGGGTACCACACGCTCGGGTGCAGGCATCGCACTGCTGGAGGCACCTGCCGCCCTGTCGTCCCAACCGGTGGCAGGCAGCTTCAGCGCAGCAGCCCGCAAGGCGGCCCCCGCCGTGGTCAGCATCAACACCAGCAAGGAAGTGCGCCACCCGCGCAGCAATGACCCCTGGTTCCAGTTCTTCTTTGGCGACCAGGGCAGCCAGGCGCAGGCCGGCCTGGGGAGCGGCGTGATCGTGAGCCCCGATGGCTACATCCTGACCAACAACCACGTGGTCGAAGGCGCGGACGAGATCGAAGTCACCCTCACCGACAGCCGCCGCGCCCGTGCGCGCGTGATCGGCACCGACCCCGACACCGACCTGGCCATCCTCAAGATCGAGCTGGACAAGCTGCCCGTGATCGTGCTGGGCCACTCCGACACCCTGGATGTGGGCGACCAGGTGCTGGCCATTGGCAACCCCTTCGGCGTGGGCCAGACGGTGACCAGCGGCATCGTGAGTGCACTGGGCCGCAGCCAGCTGGGCATCAACACCTTCGAGAACTTCATCCAGACCGACGCAGCCATCAACCCCGGCAATTCGGGTGGCGCGCTGGTGGACGTGAACGGCAACCTCATGGGCATCAACACGGCGATCTACTCGCGCTCGGGCGGCAGCATGGGCATCGGGTTTGCCATCCCGGTGTCCACGGCGCGCATGGTGCTCGACGGCATCGTGAAGGACGGCCAGGTCACGCGCGGCTGGATCGGCGTGGAGCCCAACGAACTCTCGCCCGAGCTGGCCGAGACCTTCGGTGTGAAAAAGGCCACCGAGGGCGTGATCATCACCGGCGTGCTGCAGGACGGCCCCGCCGCCCAGGCCGGGATGCGCCCCGGGGATGTGATCGTGAGCGTGGACGGCAAGACCGTGGGCAATGTGTCGCAGCTGCTGACGGCCGTGGCGGCACTCAAGCCAGGCCAGGCCGCGGCGTTCAAGGTGCAGCGGGCCGACAAGCGGGTGGAGCTGAGCATCAACCCGGGCGTGCGCCCCCGGCCCCAGCGCAATGTGAGACGCTGACGCTTGAGCGGGGCCCGGATCGGTCTCGTCACCTCCGATCCATACAACACTATAAAAAACATAGCTTCAGGCGCATATGGCACTGGCGCCTGCAGCTATTTTTGTGGCTCTCTTCCGTTTCGGGTGGAACGCAACATCCCGTACTGGCACGATGGTCAGGCCCTTGCTTTTTGCAAAGGA
>DATLGV010000311.1:0-2798 GCA_035540275.1 Acidovorax sp.
CTACGGGAAGCTGCTGCAGTATTCCGGTCACGTGTGGGGCGACCGTCCCCACGACCGGGACTTATCGCATCTCGACGACGACGTGTTGATTTCCACGCAGAAGTGACCCACTAACCCCCAGGATTTCCATCTAAATCTGACCCACGTACTAACCCTAACCTGCTGCTTTGTTGAGCAGCAGGAGACCAGGAGTGATAGACGTGGCAACACTGAGTGTCATCAGGCGCTGGGCCCTGCGAGAGCAGCTGTCCATCAGGGAGATCGCCCGCCGCACGGGCCTCTCGCGCAACACCATCCGCAAGTACCTGCGCGCAGGCGAGGCCGAGCCGCACTACGCCAAGCGGGTCAGTCCTTCCAAGCTCGATCCCTTCGCATCGAAGCTCTCGGGCTGGCTCAAGACGGAAGCTGGCCGATCCCGTAAGCAGCGGCGTACCGTCAAGCAGATATACGCCGATCTGCAGGCGCTGGGCTATACCGGCTCCTACAACCGGGTCGCGGCCTTTGTCCGCCTCTGGCAAGAACAACGCCTGGTGGCCCAGCAGACCACCGGCCGCGGCACCTTTGTGCCTTTGGCCTTCGGCCCCGGCGAGGCGTTCCAATTCGATTGGAGCGAGGACTGGGCAGTGCTCGCAGGTGTGCGCACCAAGCTGCAGGTGGCTCACTTCAAACTCAGTCACAGCAGGGCGTTCTACCTGCGCGCCTATCTTCTGCAGACGCACGAGATGCTGTTCGATGCCCACAACCATGCGTTCGTCGTGCTGGGCGGTGTGCCCCGCCGAGGCATCTACGACAACATGCGCACCGCTGTAGACCGGGTGCGCCGTGGCAAGGAGCGCGACGTCAATGCGCGCTTTGCGGCCATGGTGAGTCACTTCCTGTTCGAGGCCGAGTTCTGCAACCCGGCCTCGGGCTGGGAGAAGGGCCAGGTGGAGAAGAACGTGCGCGATGCCCGCCATCGCCTGTGGCAGGTGGTGCCGCCATTCCCAAGCCTGCCCGATCTCAATGCCTGGCTTGAGGAGCGCTGCGTGGCGCTGTGGCACGAGATCGAGCATGGCAAGCTGGCTGGCACCGTCGCGGACGTCTGGGCCGAGGAGCGGGCAGCCTTGATGCCTGTGCCCCGGCCCTTCGATGGCTTTGTGGAGCACACCAAGCGCGTCTCACCCACCTGCTTGGTCCACTTCGAGCGCAATCGCTACAGCGTGCCAGCGCCGTATGCCAATCGGCCTGTGAGCCTGCGGGTCTACGCGGATCGCCTGGTGGTCGCGGCCGAAGGCCAGATCGTCTGTGAACACCAGCGCCTGATCGAGCGCAATCATCACGGTGCCGGCCAGACCGTCTACGACTGGCGACACTATCTGGCGGTGCTGCAGCGCAAGCCCGGCGCTTTGCGCAATGGTGCTCCGTTCCTGGAACTGCCAGCCGCCTTCAAGCGGCTGCAAGCCGCACTCGTGAAGCAGCCAGGCGGCGACCGGGAGATGGTGGAGGTCCTGGCGCTGGTGCTGCACCACGATGAACAGGCCGTGCTCGCCGCAGTGGAACTGGCCCTGGAGTCTGGGGCTGCCAGCAAGACCCATATCCTGAACGTGCTGCACCGGCTGCTGGACGGCAAGCCCGCTCCAGCACCGGTCACCTCGCCCCAGGCCCTCAAGCTGGCGGTGGAACCCCAGGCCAACGTGCTGCGCTATGACCAATTGAGGGAGGTGCGCTATGCGTCATGACCCCGCCATCGCTTCCATCGTGATCATGCTGCGCGAGCTCAAGATGCACGGCATGGCCCAGGCAGTTGCGGAGCTGGCTGAGCAAGGTGCGCCAGCCTTCGAGGCAGCACAGCCCATCCTGTCCCAACTGCTCAAGGCTGAGACCGCCGAGCGGGAGGTGCGCTCGGTGGCTTACCAATTGAAGGTGGCCAGGTTCCCCGCGTACCGGGACCTGGCAGGCTTCGACTTCAGCCACAGCGAGGTGAACGAAGCCCTGGTGCGCCAGTTGCACCGGTGTGAGTTCCTGGAGGATGCCAACAACGTGGTGCTGGTGGGCGGGCCGGGCACAGGCAAGACCCACATTGCCACAGCCCTCGGAGTGCAAGCCATTGAACACCATCACCGAAGGGTGCGGTTCTTCTCCACGGTAGAGTTGGTCAATGCGCTGGAAGAAGAGAAGGCCCAAGGCAAGACAGGGCAGATGGCCCACCGGCTTGCATATGTGGATCTGGTGATCCTGGATGAGCTGGGCTACCTGCCGTTCAGTGCATCAGGAGGCGCCTTGCTGTTCCACCTGCTGTCCAAACTCTACGAGCGCACCAGCGTCGTGATCACCACCAACCTGAGCTTCAGCGAGTGGGCCAGTGTGTTCGGGGATGCCAAGATGACCACGGCATTGCTCGACCGGCTCACGCATCACTGCCATATTCTTGAGACCGGCAATGACAGCTACCGGTTCAAGAATAGCTCCGCACAGCAACCACCACAGACCACCAAGAAGGAGAAGGCGACCAAGAACTTATCCACAACGTGAGCGTGAAGTTCACGAATCAGGGTGGGTCAAGATTCGATGGAAATGGTGGGTCAGCTTTGCATGGAAATCAACACACGATGAACGTTACCGGCGCTGCGTGGCTCGCCAAACCGAGCATCCCGCTGAATCCCGGACTCGTGGCGGTCATCGGCGCACGCGGATCTGGGAAGACGGCCTTGGCCGACCTCGTGGCCGCCGGCGGCCTTGCGCTGTCGCCCCACATGAGGAAGGAGTCGTTCGTGACGCGCGCGCAAGAGCACCTGACCGAGTGCAGCGTGCAACTGGCC
>DATLGV010000312.1:0-1673 GCA_035540275.1 Acidovorax sp.
CCGCTCACTCGGTGTTGAACAAGTCCGGTTGGGCTCGCGGCCGATACAACAGGGTGTAGGTGCGGACCTCACGAACGTGGGTACCGCCCGCACAGGGGATCTGCCGCCAGCCACGCGCAATGCCGTAGCCCATGCCGTACAGGTCGGTGCGCACCATTTCCGAAAGCACTTTGGAAATACAACCGGTGTCGCACACCGCGTCGATTTCCTTTTGCGTGCTGGCGGGGTGTTTTTCGAGGAAGTCAGCAACACGCACGGCCTGCTCCGGCCTGGTGTCTTCTTGGGGCTTTGCTGGCGTCATGACGCCCCCGGCCTGCGCATCGCTGGCGATTGACCCGCCGGCGGCAAGAAACCTGCCTTGAGCTGCTGAGGCTTGCCCGGCTCCGATTCGGCAAGGACATCGCCGGTCTTCGGGTCACACACCAAGAGCACCCCAGGCCACACGACGCGCACCAATACGGGAGCAGATTGCGGGCGCCGCATGGTCCGCTGAAACAGCGGCGTTGTGGTGGCGTGCAATGTGGCGAAGGTACAGGCATGACCCAAAGTTCGGGCAGCGGCCTCCATTGCTGCATCGTGCGCAGCCTGCTGAGCGGGCGTCATTGCCCCGCCCCCGTGCGGTGTGCAGCAGTTGCTGCAGGCACTCGCTTGCGCCCCACGTGGTAGGCCGTCAGCACGGCATAGGCCGTTACATCCAGGCCAAGGCGGGCGATGCCGTCCTGCCCTTGCCAGGTACTGATGGCAGCTTCACCAGACACCGCGAGGCTATCCCCGTCGCCCAGCCCTTTCACCGCGTCGATAACGGACTGCGAGAAAGTCACGCACGAACAGAGCAGACTCTCGCCTGTCTTGCTGGCTGCAGCCAATCGAAACGTGGCAAAGGGTGAGCCGTTGGATGCAGTCCGCAGTTGTGCCCCACCACGCAGGCGGCCTGAAAGGAGAACATCAAACATTGGTGTCCCCCACGCGGGTGCGTTCATCGCACCAGGCCAGCACTTCCGATTCGCGCCAAGCCACAGCGCGAGCAGACAGGCGCAGAGGCCGAGGGAACCCGCCCTTGACCCGCAGGTTGGTGTAGATCGTGCTTTTTTTTAGACCCGTAAGCCGCTCAACTTCCCCCATACGGATGAGGCGATCCCGTTCAGCCTGCACAGGGCGCAGTGAATCAGCGCCGGGTGGCGGTAGTGCAATAGCGTTCATTGGCATTCCTAGAGTTACTGAGGCGCCAATGATTTCTTGCAAGCCCTAATGCAGGAAGGACGATTCATCCATGCAATCGAGCACGAATCGTCCGCTCTACGGTTTTGATCGTGAAAGGCTGTCTCGCAACTTGCGCATTTGGTCACCACTGAATGAGGATTCCGGGGCGTCGAAAACCACTTCGGCCAGTGTTGCCAGCTGTTCAAAAGGCAGACAGCCCATCAGGAATCCCCTGGGATATGTGCCTTCCCAGTCATCCAACCCGGCGATTAGCTGCCTGCCCAACAGCGACCATTCCGTCGCCTTGGTACGCGGCCCTGCAACGGCAGCCACCACCGGGTCGGATGCGAATACTTCGCTATCGGGGCGCTTTGTAATCTCGTCCAGCAGATCAGGCCAGCGCGGGCGCAGTCTGGACTGACTTCGGGCGATGCGGAGGAAGGCCTGGATTTCCTCCTGTGCAACGTACGCCC
>DATLGV010000313.1:0-11777 GCA_035540275.1 Acidovorax sp.
CATGATGTCCACGTCGTAGGCGCGGGTGTGGGCCTCCAGCGCGGCGGCGAACTTGGGGCCGTCGGTTTCGAGCACCGAGATGTAGTTTTCGATGGCCAGCGTGTCATTGACCTGGCCGCCAAAACGCTCGGCCGCCACGCCGGTGCGGATGCCCTTGCGGGCGGCGTACACGGCGGCTGCGGCGCCGGCGGGGCCACCACCAACGATGAGGACGTCGTAAGGCGCCTTGGCGCTGAGCTTGGCGGCTTCGCGGGCGGCAGAGCCGGTGTCAAGCTTGGCGACGATTTCCTCAATCGTCATGCGGCCCGAGCCGAACACCTGGCCGTTGAGGAAGACCATGGGCACGGCCATGATTTCGCGGTCGGTCACTTCCTGCTGGAAAGCGCCACCCTCGATGACGGTGGTCTTGATCTTCGGGTTGACGATGGCCATGAGCGACAGGGCCTGGACCACGTCCGGGCAGTTGTGGCAAGTCAGGCTCATGTAGACCTCGAAGTTGAAGTCGCCACCATCTGCGGGACTCAGGGCCTGGATGGAGTCGATCACGTCCTGCTCGACCTTGGGCGGGTGGCCACCGGTCCACAGCAGGGCCAGCACGAGCGAGGTGAACTCATGGCCCAGCGGCAGGCCGGCAAAACGCAGGCTGTTGGTGGCGCCCACGCGCTGCAAGCTGAACGATGGCTTGCGCGCATTGCTGCCATCGGTGCGCAGGGTGATCTTGTCGCTGCGCAGCGATTGGATGGTCGTCAGCAGCTCGCGCATGTCGCGCGCAGTCTCGCTGTCGTCCAGGGAAGCCACCAGCTCAAACGGCTGCTGCACGCGCTCCAGGTAGGCGGCGAGTTGGGTCTTGAGTTGTTCGTCGAGCATGGTGGTGTCCTTTGAATTTGGAGTGGTGATGTCTGGGAGGTTGACGCCTGAGGGCTGCAAATCAAGCCTGCTTGTCAACGTCCGGGCGTAAAAAAGCCGGACGGCATGGCGCGTGCGCCATGACGCTGTCCGGCTTTGGGGGAGCCGTGGATTAGATCTTGCCGACCAGATCCAGCGAAGGCGTCAGCGTCTTGGCGCCTTCCTTCCACTTGGCGGGGCAGACTTGGCCAGGGTTGGCGGCGGTGAACTGGGCAGCCTTGAGCTTGCGCAGGGTTTCCGACACATCGCGGGCGATTTCGTTGGAGTGGATTTCCATCGTCTTGATCACGCCATCGGGGTTGATCACGAACGTGCCGCGCAGTGCCAGGCCTTCTTCAGGGATGTGCACGCCAAAAGCGTTGGTCAGCTGGTGCGTGGGGTCGCCGACCAGGGGGAACTTGGCCTTGCCCACGGCGTCCGAGGTTTCGTGCCACACCTTGTGCGAGAAGTGCGTGTCGGTGGTCACGATGTAGACCTCGGCACCGGCCTTCTGGAACTCGGCGTAGTTGTCGGCCGCGTCTTCGATTTCGGTGGGGCAGTTGAAGGTGAAGGCTGCGGGCATGAAGATCAGCACGGACCACTTGCCCTTGAGGGACTGCTCGGTCACGTCGATGAATTCACCCTTGCCACCGCGGTTGACGAAAGCGGTGGTCTTGAAGGGCTGAACTTGCGTATTGATCAGGGACATTGCTGTTTCCTAGGTGGTTGGTTGACTGAACAGGACTGAAGTTTAGGCATTTCCAAGCCATCAATCCAATTAATTGATTACATTGAATCAATTGCCAATTACTATACAACGCCCCGTGCGGCCTCCCCATGACAACCCTGGTGCGCCACAGGGAACACAGGGTGTGAACGCGAACGCCTCTCAGCATCACACGCAGCCCGCATGCGGCGGCAGGGGCTTGCCTTGCGCTGCTTGATGCGGGTCACGACAATCCATGCCGAATCCACCCACTACAAGGAGTCCCCATGCAAGGTGACGCACAGGTCATTGGCCATCTGCAGGCCCAGCTCAAGAACGAACTCACGGCCATCAACCAGTACTTTCTGCACTACCGCATGCTCAAGCACTGGGGCTTCGACAAGCTGGCCAAGAAAGAGTATTCGGAATCCATCGGCGAGATGAAGCACGCCGACTGGCTCATGGACCGCATCTTCACGCTGGACGGCCTGCCCAACCTGCAGGACCTGGCCAAGATCCAGGTGGGCGAAGACGTGCCAGAGATCCTGGCCTGCGACCTGCGCGCCGAGCAGGGCGCCCAAGCCACCATCAAGGAGGGCATTGCCCACTGCGAAAGCGTGCGGGACTATGTGTCGCGCGACCTGCTGCAAAAGATCCTGGACGACACCGAGGAGCACATCGACTTCCTCGAAACCCAGATCGACCTGATCGGCAAGGTGGGGCTGCAAAATTACCTGCAGTCGCAGATGGGCGACATCGAATGAACGGCTGCTGACCTCGCAACGGGCTTCGGCCCGTTTTTTTTCGCCCGCATCGGCACGGCCCGATCACACTCTGTTGCAACTGCACATCAATCTTCGCAATTTCTTCATTTTTTAATGCGAATGATTTGCAACCACATTAAAATACCTTCCCATCGTCTCCCGCCGCATCGCGCGCACTGACCTTCACAGCTGCGCGCAGGGGGATGACACCTGGAAGCCAGCCAGCCGGTGACCCATGTCACCGGCAACAGCCAGCGTTTGGTTTGTTGACCCATCCAACGACTGGAGTCCCTGTCCATGCTGCGCCGCCCTGCCTGCCCCCGCCTTTCGGGGGGGTTGCAACGCCCTGATTGCCCACACGCTGACCCTACGGCACTGCAGCCATGAAGACGGCACGCGTGGATGTGCGCTACCGCCTGGCCATCGCGTCGCGCACCGTCGCGGCGGCGGCAGGTGGCTATGCGCTGGCAGCCAGCCTGGCTGCGGCACTGAGCCTTGCGCTGGCGCCCGGACTGAGCCGGGTGGAGGCCGTACTCACCGCCACCATGCTCGCATGGCTGGCCTATGCCGGGGCCGTGGCCTGGGCGTTTTATGCGCGCACCGCCTGGGGCGCCTGGGGCGGCACCGTGCTGCCCGCCATGGCGCTGGCGGCCTATGCGACTGCGCCGCAATGGCTGGCATCGGTGGGAAGCGCAGCATGACGGCGCACGCACCCCGCTGCCCGCACGACGCCGAAGGCACTGCATCTGCCCAGGCCGCCGTCCCCATGGAGCGCGAAAGCTTTCGCCAGGCGATGGCCTGGGTGCACACCTGGGCGGGTCTGGTGCTGGGCTGGCTGCTGTTTTCCATCTTTCTCACCGGCACCCTGTCCTTCTTCAGGAGCGAGTTCACCCGCTGGATGCACCCCGAGTGGCATGGCCTGCCGAGCACAGCCCTGCTGGCGAACGGCCACCAGGCGGCCGACAAGGCGCTGGCGGCCCTGCACCGCCAGGCCCCGGGCGTGACGCAATGGACCCTGCGCCTGCCCGATGCACGCGACCCCACCGTCACCGTGCTGTGGCGTGACAAAGCCCATGGCGGCCTTGAAACCCTGCACGTGAACCCTCAGACCGGCGAGGCCATCCCCGCCAGGGAGACCATGGGTGGCGACTTCTTCTACCGCTTTCACTTTGAACTGCGCACCGCCGCCAAAGGCCGCTGGGCGCTGGAGGGCCGCTGGGTGGTGGGCGCCGCCGCGCTCATGGTGTTGGTGGCGCTGCTCAGCGGCATCGTCACGCACCGGCGCTTCTTCAAGGACTTCTTCACCTTCCGCCCGGGCAAGGGCGGGCAGCGCGCCTGGCTGGACGCGCACAACGTCAGCGGCGTGCTGGTGTTGCCGTTCTATTTGATGATCACCTTCAGCGGGCTGATGATCTTTCACACGCTGTACCTGCCCAGCGGCATCGCCACCGCCTACCGGGGCGACAAGGGGGTGGATACCAACGCCTACCTGGCCGACCTGCAGGGCGAGAAACCCGAGCGCCGCGCGCGGCGCGGACCGAGCGAGCCGATAGACCCGCTTGCGCCCATCGCGCTCCAGCCCATCCTGCAAGCCGCCACCACCCGATGGGAGGGCGGCCGCATTGGCGGCGTGCAGGCGCGGCGCGATGCCCAGGGCCGAGTAGTGGTTGAAGTGTCACGGCACGCCGGTGACCGCCTCCAGTACCGCCCGCCCCGGCTGCTGTGGGATGGCACCACCGGCCAGTGGCTGGAGCAGGCCGACCCGGCCAGCCCCGCCGTCACCACCTATGGCGTGCTGCATGGCTTGCACATGGCGCGGTTTGCCGACATCGGCCTGCGCTGGACACTGTTCGGCTTTGGCCTGCTGGGCAGCCTGATGATCGCCACCGGCCTGGTGCTGTGGTCGGTCAAGCGCAGCGCCAAGTCGCACCTGCAGGCCAGCCGCCAAGGGGCTGAAGCCAACATCGGCAAGGCGCCGTTTGGCGAGCGCCTGGTGGCCGCCCTCAACATCGCCACCCTGGCGGGCCTGCCGCTGGCCTGTGGCGTGTACCTCGCCTCCAACCGCCTGATCCCCCTGCACGCCGAGGGCCGGGCCGATGTGGAGCTGGCCTGGTTCTTCGGCGCGTGGGGCCTGGCCCTGTTGTGGGCGCTGGCCAGCGCCATGGTCCGGCCCAGCCGCATGGGCTGGTCGGTCCCTCTGGGCGCTGCAGCCCTGGTGTGGACCCTGCTCCCGCTGATCAACGCATTGACCACGCACACCCACCTGGGCATCACGCTGCCCGCCCGTGAATGGGCATGGGCCAGCATGGACCTGGCCTTCCTGGCCACCGGGGTGCTGCTGGGCTGGGTGTCATGGCGGCTGCTTCCGGGCCGTGCGCCCCGGGGCCAGGCCGCTGCCGCCAAGCTGGCACGCACCGCGCCGGCGGCAGCATCACCCGCTGCGCCCTGTGTTTCCATTTCCACCCCGGGGACCTAGAGCGTGGCCACCTTTCTGCTGTGTTTTGCGGCCTGGTCAGCCATTGCGCTCGGCATGGACCGGCACCATGAAAACGCCACAGGCCACGAAGGCACGGCCCTCCGCTTGCGACAGCTGCGCTGCGCCGGATGGCTGGTGCTGCTGTTCTCGCTGTGGCTGGCCGCCCACCCGGCCGGTGGCGCCCTGGCCTCGCTGGGCGTCGCCGCATGGGCTGCGGCCCTGTCGATGGCCGCCCTGGCAGTGACCGCCGCCATGACCTGGCGGCCCCGGCGCACACCGCTGCTGGCAGGGGCAGCCCTGGTGGCAGGCCTTGCGGCCAGGGCCGGGGGCTGGTGAGGCGATGAAGCCCGGTCGCATGAAGCCCGATCCCGTCTCCAGCAGGTGCGGGCCTTCAAGCGCGCGTCAAAGCCCGCGTTAAGCGCTCTTGCTCCGCTCTGTTCACTTTTCTCCGTTTTCGTTCTCACCGCTCTGCGCCCTCCCAGCCAATGGCCCCGCACGGGCCTCCGCCCGGCCCTGTGCCTGCGGAGCCAATTTCAACCGCGTTGCGCTCATACCAAGGACATACCATGCACGCCCCTCTCCGCCTTCGCCATCCCCAGGCCCTGCACCCGCTGGCCGCCGCCGTACTGGCCGCTTTCTGCGGCACGGCCCTGGCGCAAAACGCCGCCCCTGCCAAGCTCCCCCAAACGCTGGGCGAGGTCACGGTGCAATCCACCACCGGCGATGACGGCTACTCACCGGCCGCCAGCACGTCGGCCACCAAGGGCAGCGCCCCGCTGCGCGACGTGCCGCAGGCCGTGAACGTGGTGCCCGAACAGCTCATGCGCGACCAGGGTGCGCGGTCGATGGAGGACGTGCTGCGCAACGTTCCCGGCGTGGCCATGAGCCACGGCGACGGCCAGCGCGACCAGGTGGTGATTCGCGGCTTCACCGCCATTGCCGACCAGTTCGTGGACGGTGTGCGCGACGACGCGCTGTACTTCCGCGACCTGGCCGACATCGAGCGCGTGGAAGTGCTCAAGGGCCCGGCCGCCGTGCTGTACGGGCGCGGATCGTCGGGCGGCCTGATCAACCGCGTGACCAAGAAGCCAAAGTTCGGCGAGACCTCGGGCGAGGCATCTCTGGGCCTGGGCAGCTTTGACTACCGCCGCGCGACGGCCGATGTGAATGTGGGCATCAGCGACACCGCCGCCTTCCGGGTGAATGCCGCGGTGGAAGACTCGGGCAGCTACCGCGACCAGCAGTTCGTCAAGCGCCACAACTTCGCGCCCTCGCTCGCGCTCAAGCTCGCCGCCCAGACCGATCTGCTGCTGCAGTACACCAACGCACGCGACAAGCGCCTGACGGACTTCGGCATCCCCGCCCTGAATGGCCGCCCCGTGAACGTGCCCGTGGGCACCTACTACGGCTCCAGCAATGCCGCCCGGGACGACACCACCACCAGCACCATGCAATCGCTGGCCGCCACGCTCAACCACCGCTTCAACGACGACTGGTCGGTGCGCAACGTGACGCGCGCCTATGACTACACCCTGGACCGCTACAACACCCTGCCCGGCGGCACGACCAACCCGGTGAACCTGACCGTGGGCCGCACGCGCTCGTTCATCCTGCGCGACGAAAGCGGCATCTTCAACCAGACCGACGTGACCTGGCGCAACCAGCTCGGCGGCTTCAAACAGGAATGGCTGATGGGCATGGAGCTGGGTCAGCAGAAAAAGCGCGCGGAATCCGTCTCGGGCGGAGCAGACCGCGTGTCCATCTTCCACCCCGCTGGCGTGGCCGCACCGGTGATTCCGGCCGCCAGCTACACCGCCGACAGCGCCATCCCCAGCCACACCACGCAGGACACCGCCGCTTTGTACTGGCAGGACCAGATCACGCTGGCCCCGCAATGGAAGGCGCTGGTGGGCGCGCGCTACGACGTGTTCAAGCAGCAGACCGAGTTTGACCGCAAGCTCTCCACGCTGTCGCGCACCGACAAGAAGTTCAGCCCCCGCGCGGGCCTGGTGTGGCAGCCCAGCGATACGGTGTCGTACTACGTGTCGTACAGCAAGTCGTTCCAGCCCTCGGCAGAGACCTTTGCGCTGGCCGCCAGCAACGCCGCCAACGAGCCCGAGATCACGCAGAACAAGGAAATCGGCGTGAAGCTCGACCTGCTGGATGGCCGCCTGAACGTGACCGGCGCGCTGTTCAACCTGGAGCGCACCAACATCAAGAACACCGACCCCAGCAACCCCTCGCGCCAGATCAACGTGGGCACACAGCGCACCAACGGCATGGAGCTGACCGCCAACGGCCGCCTGCCCGGCCGCTGGGACGTGAGCGCTGGCTACGCCTGGCTGGATGGCCGCATGACCCAATCGCTGGCCACCACGGGTTCGCTGCAGCTGCCCACGGCCGCCGTCCCGGCGCAGGGCAAGGTCCCGGCGCTCACGCCACGCAACTCCGCCTTCCTGTGGGCCATGAAAGACCTGGGCCACGGCCTGCGCATGGGCGGCGGGGTGAACTATGTCGGTGCGCGCTTCACCTCGCTCACCAACCGGGTGACCCTGCCCGGCTACGCCACGCTGGACGCTGCGCTGCAGTACACACTGGGCCAATGGGATTTGGATGTGAACATCAAGAACCTGGCCAACCGCAAGTACTACGTGTCGGCCCATGGCAGCAACGACAACCTGATCCTGCCGGGGTCGCCGCGTGCCCTGCAGTTGACGCTGCGCACGCGGTTCTGATCGCGGCTCCGATCACGGCTCTGATGACGGCGCGTCGGCACAGCGGTCGGCGCGCATGTCCTTTGCATCCAACTTTGAATCAAATGGGCCTGCAACTCTTTGCAGGCAAGCGGAAAATGCTATTCATTTGATAGCAAAAAATCCGCCATGCCGACCAGGAGAAACACCAGGCGGTGGCCGCGCCGCCCTGGCGTGGTCCGACCTTGGGAGACATCACCGGCCGGATTCAGGACCATCCCACCGCTCAAGGGCCGTGCATACACGGCCTTTTCCAGCGGCCTTTGCCCTGTACATCGCGTGATCCGCCTTGTTCAACAGCGTGTCCACATCGGTGGCATGGCCGGGAAAGTGAGACACGCCAATACTGACGGACACCTGCACCCGATGCTCGCCCAGGACATAAGGGCGCGAGATCGATTCCACCAATCGCGTCGCGAACAGCCGCGAAGCCTCCAGATCCGAGTGAATGAGGGCCACCGCGAACTCATCTCCACCGAGCCGCGCACAAATATCGGAGGCCCTGCAGGCGCTGGCGATGCGCTCAGACACCTGGCGCAAAAGCAGGTCCCCTGCCGCGTGACCCAAGGTGTCGTTCACCGCCTTGAAGCCGTCCAGATCGAGAAAGAGCACACACAGGTCCTCTCGATTGCGTTCGCACAATGCCAGGTTCTGGGCAATGGTGTGATGAAAGAGGGTCCGATTGGGGAGTCCGGTCAGGCTGTCGTGGTGGGCGTCGTACTGGGACTTTTGCAGGGAGGATGAGGCCTGAAGCAGCGCCTCCCGCATCGCGTTGGCTTCTTTGAAGTGCAGAAGGGGGATATCCAGGGGCGCTCCGGAAACCAGGTCCATGGCCGGCTGGGTCAAGGCCGTGATGGAGCGGGCCACCCATCCGCCCACGAACTTGGCCAGCCACAGGCCCAGCCCCAGCGCACCGACGGTGGCAAGGACCAGTCCCGTCAGGGTGTGGCGAAGCCCTGCAGTCAGTTCATCCTTGGGGATGCCCACGGCCACGCCCCAACGGGATACCGGCGATCGGCTGTAGGCCGTCAGTACCGGCACGCCATCCAGCGTCACCGACTCCAGGCTGCCTTCGTCAGAGGTCAGCATGCGCGCCCGCAAGCCGGGCGACACCGGTTTACCAAGAAACTTGTCCACCTCGTGCGAACGCGCCACGATGCTGACGGTGCTGTCCGTGATGGAGACCCGCCATGTCGGGGGGAACGCCTGGGCCTTCAGCAACGCCATGAATTGCTGGTGCGTGAAAGTGGCGTTGAGTGAGTACCTGACGGAGTCATCGATCTTGACAGGCACACCGACTGTGAAGATGCGCTGGTGGGTGATGGGCCCCGGGAACAGGTCGGAAACGCCCGGCCTTCCGGTTTCGAGGATGCGCTTCAGAAGCTTGGGGTCTGCGACTTTCGGCAGGGGATCGCCAAATGGGCGGTGCGTCGAGAGAAGAATCTGGCCATTTCGGTCGAGAACCAAAATACTGTCGGCCCGCAGGTTTGGCAAAGCCTCCATGGCGCGGTGGTGGAAGCCTTCCAGATCGCCCGTTGCCAGACGGTGCGAGGTCCCCAGGGCAAGCAACGCGGATTCGGTCGCTGCAAACTCCCTGTCAACCGCCAGAATAAAACCCTTGGCGCGATTGACGGCATTCGTGGCCAGCTGAAGCTGCTCACGTTCGTAATAACTGACGAACAAAAGCGCGGCAACCACGGCGACCGGCAAAATGCACACAACGACCAGCAGCGCCAGCGTTGCGCGAATGCTGGGGGCGTCGCTGATCTGACTCCCAAACATGCGCCAGGGCCAACGCGTGAGGCCCTGTGCGGAGCGAAAGGATTCCGATTCCATGCAGGATTGAACAATGTGGGGCGTGTATGGAAGGTGCGCATGCGGCGCCCCAGCCCCGTACTCCCTTGATGAGGCCTGTGGACGCTGTAGGGCGTTCGGGCCCCATGTTATCCGCAACTGTTGACGGTGATTGCGTCAGCCCCGGAGGCTGGGTGATAGCGGTGCTGACGGGCCGGGCCCAGCATGCAGGTTCACCATTTTTTGGCGAAGGGCTTGGCCCCGTTCCGCCCCTCTTTCACCACGGCAGCTCTGCACCGCTGAAGGCATAAAAGCCGCCGGTCTTCTCCACCTGCAGCCCCTCCAGCACACGCAGCATATCGCCTGCTGCATCGGCGGCGGGGCGACCGATGGCTGCGCCATTGAACGGGGCGGACAAGGCAGAGTTGACCGTGCCAGGGTGCAGCGCCACCAGCACGGCCTGTGGGTGGGTGCGGGCCACTTCGATGGAGGCCGTTTTGACCAGCATGTTGAGCGCGGCCTTGCTGGCGCGGTAGCTGTACCAGCCGCCCAGGCGGTTGTCGCCAATGCTGCCCACCTTGGCCGAGAGCACCGCCAGCAGGCCGCGCCCCTGCCGGGGCAACAGCGGTGCAAAGTGCGCCAGCACCAGCGCGGGGCCGAAGGTGTTGGTGCGGAAGGTGGCTTCCATCTGCGCGTAGTTCAGCTGGCCCAGGCGCTTTTCGGGCATGCCGTGGGGGCCGTGCAGCACACCTGCCGCGTGGATGATGCAGTGCCACGGCCCCTGGGCCTTGAGTTGCTGGGCAGCAGCGGCAATGGTGGCTTCGTCGTCCAGATCGACCGCCGGTTGGGTATTGCGGGCCAGGCCCACTGCCAGGGCGCAGCGCGGGTCGGACTGCAGGTGGACGAGGAAGGCGCTGCCGATGGCGCCGGTGGAGCCGATGACGAGGGCGCGATAACCCTCGGGCAGGGATTGCAAAGAAGTGAACGGCGTTGCGGCGGGTTGTGCTTGAGACATGGCTCGGCTGTGCGGTGAAGGTGTCGTTGGGTGGTTCGGCAAGCGGGCTACAGCGCATCGAGCCGCGTGCGCAGACTGGCCGCATGCTCACGCAACGCATCCAGCTGCGGGCCCTGCATCTTCTGCAACTGGCGGTACACCATGCCCAGGCGGAAGTTGTTGCCCAGCACACTGTCATTGCGCGCAAAGAAATCCCAGTACAGCGCGTTGTAGGGGCAGGCCCGCTCACCGACTTTTTGCTTTTTGTCGTAGTGGCAGCCGCTGCAGTAGTCGCTCATGCGGTCGATGTAGGCGGCGCTGCTCACATAGGGTTTGGTGGCCAGCAGGCCGCCGTCGGCAAACTGGCTCATGCCCACGGTGTTGGGCACTTCCACCCATTCAAAGGCGTCGATGTACACGCCCAGGTACCAGCGGTGCACGGCAACGGGGTTGAGCCCCGCCAGCAGCGCAAAGTTGCCGATGACCATGAGACGCTGGATATGGTGGGCGTACGCATGCTCCAGCGACTGGCCCACGGCGTGCTGCATGCAGCGCATGCGGGTGTTGCCCGTCCAGAACCATTCGGGCAGCGGCGTGCTGTGGCCCAGGGCGTTGCGCTCGTCGTAGCCGGGCATGTGGGCCCAGTAGATGCCGCGCACGTATTCGCGCCAGCCGAGGATCTGGCGGACGAAGCCCTCCACCGCTGGCAGGGGCGCAGTGCCCCCGTGGTAGGCGGCCTGGGCGCGCTCCACCACTTCATGCGGGCGCAACATTTTGGTGTTGAGCGCAAAGGACAGCAGGGAGTGAAACAGCCGTGCGCTCTTGGTGCTCATGGCGTCTTCATACGCGCCAAAGTGCGGCAGTGTGGTGGTGATGAAGTGGCCCAGCCACTCCAGTGCCTCGGCCCGGTTCAGCGGCCAGCGCAGCGCGTGGGCCTGCGGGTTGCCAAAGCTCTGCACGCCCGCGGCCTGGAGGGTGGCCCACAGGGCGCTGTGGTCGTGCGTGGGGCGGGCATCGGGCGGCAATGCAGGCGTGCCGGGCCAGGGTTTGCGGTTGTCGTGGTCGTAGTTCCACTGGCCGCCTTCGGGCTCACCCGCGGCGTCGATCAGCACGCTGTGGCGCTGGCGCATGCGGCGGTAGAAGTGTTCCATGAGCCACTGCTTGCGGCCCTTGAACACCTCGGCCATTTCGGTGCGGGTGGTGTAGAAGTGCTCGCTGCTGACGGGCTGCACCACAAACGGCTGCTCTGCACCCCAGGTGCGCAATTGCTCGTCCAGCCGCCATTCGTCAGGGTGCTGGTATTGCAACGTGTGCGCGCCGTAGTGGGCCATGAGGGCGGCCAGGTTGTCGGGGATGGACTGGCGGTTGCTGGCATCGTCAATCGCCACGTAGCGCACGCGGTGCC